>JBCBLJ010000319.1:0-8637 GCA_038520195.1 Planctomycetota bacterium | reverse complement strand
CGCATCTCGCACCGAAGTCTCATCGGTCACCCACCCCGCTTCTTTGGCGAGTTCCGCTTGCAACAGCACGGTCTTGATCTGCTCGAGTCGAGCGCCTTGTTCGGTCGCGATCAGGAAGGCCTTGCCGAAGAAGCGTTTTGCTGCGCGGTTGCGACCCTGCATCGCGCAAACGGCGGCATACTCGCGATACGCGTGAGGCAGTTCATTCGAGAAACGTCTGGCGATTCGAAGTGCCTTGCGAGCGGCCTTGACCAGCTTCTTTTGCATTCTCCGTCGTGCGCGACGTGTCTTGGGAGAGTTTGATTCCAGTTGCCTTCGCATCGCCGTGACGAGCCACGCGTAGCAGGGGGTCGTGTAGGTGTTGACGACTGAGGCGGAGACGGCATTCTTGATGGCACGAGCGAATGCTTCGGCTGCTTCGCCATAGCGATGTTGGTGATAAAGGAATACGCCCTGAGCAAGTTGCACTTGGGAGAGGCGTTGTGCGTCGTAAACATCCCGCGACAGTTCATTCTCGATGACCTCGTAGGGGATCAATCCGAATGAAGCTCGAGCCCAAACCGCGACAATGTTTCCGGTCGCTTGAAAGTCGCTCCTTCGAGTCGCCGAGCGATAGTTGACTCGGGCTTGTTCGACGGCTTCTCGCACGCGGCCTTGACGGTACAGCGCGGCGGCCCACTGGTAGCGCGCGATATGCACTTCCCAGTAGTCACCCGTTCGGCCAAGAATTGAGACCGCTTCGCTACTCTGGGCGATACACTCCTCGAAGCGGCTCGATGAGTAGAGCAAGATGCTCATAAAGTTCTTCGACTGACCTTGCCCCCAAACGTCATGTAGGTCTCGACGGATCTGCAGTGAGCGCTCGGCGTACGCGACGCCACGGTTGGTCCAGCCGAGTAGGCTCATCGCCGGAGCGTGCTCGCTGTAGCACTGGGCAAGCATCGGCGTCGGCCGATAGCGTTCGGCCAGATTCATTCCCTTTAGATGAGCCCAGAGGACGTGCTGTTTGTCTCGCGTGTACCAGTAGGCGTGCGCGAGAAGACTGTAGATTTTCAAACGAAGCGTTTCCGCGTCGTTGGGACTGGGGCGATGACTCCGCCACGATGGTACGATCGAGTGGATCGTCTGGGTGCCGATCTCTCGAAACAGCTCCCAGTAGAACCGCAGCTTGCCCTGGCAGACCGGGTGTTTCAACCGGGCCAGGGCGGACTCGAAATAATCGATCGCCTTGTCTTTGTTTCCTCGCTTGAAGGCCAATTCGCCGCGTCGAGCGGAAACGACGGCGATCTCGAGTTCCGTGATCGCGCTCGCCGCGGCGGCCGCGAGCCAAGGTTCGGCTTCGTCGTATTCGCCCTGCAGGATTAAGACGTCGCTCATCATCGATTCGATCTGATAGCGTGTCGCACGATCCGCGGCCGACGATGCTTCCGACGCGATGAGCAGCTTTTCGCGCGCACTACCCAACGCGAATAGCTCGCGCGCCTGACGGGCGGCAATCAATGCATGAGGTAAGGCCTCACCGAACATTCCCGCGGCGTGGTAGTGATAGGCCAGCTGGTACGACTCATCGGGGTGCGTCTCGGCAAGGTACTTTCCAAATCGGCCGTGCATCCGCTGCCGCGTTTCCGGTCGAATCTGTTCCAGAACGCTGTCGCGAATTCGATCGTGAACGAACGCGTGCGAACCATTCGGCTTCGCCCAGATCAGACGCTGACGCCGCACATCGGCGAGCATCGCGTGGGCGTCGGGAAGCTCCATCCGCGATAGCCGAGCGACGGCAGTCAGATTGAATTCGCTGCCGATGACGGCAGCTGCCCTCAGAAATCGCTTGCCCTTCTCGGGTAGATTTTGCAGTCTCTTGGCCAGCAACTCCCCCGAACGACCTGCCGTTTGGAAGTTCTTTAGCTGGTCGCTGTCAACAATCCAGCGACCATACTGCGAGACCAACGCCCCCGACTCGGCCATGCCCCGAAGGATCGCTTCGGCCATGAACGGGCTTCCTTCGGCGTATTTTTGCACAACCTCGATGCACTGGGCCGGAAGTGGACCGGCCATCGATTCGCAAAGCCGAAGAATACCCTCGTTATCGAGCGGTTTAAGTTCGATGTGTTTGCTGATTTGCATCACCGCGCGAAGACGCGACGGATCGCCTTGGTCCGTTCGTGTCGAAGCGAGCAGCAATTGGTATCTTGCTTCGCATTCAGAAACCTGTTGAAGCACCCGCAGCGATTGTTCGTCAAGCCGTTGGCAGTTTTCGATAGAAATCAGGACCGGTAAATCGGCCGAAGCGACGTGCGAAATCAGTTCCGCGAACGCTTTGATGATCCGCCGCTGACCCAACTCTTCGGGGCCGGAAAGGCCGGTGCCCGACCAGCCAAAGATGTCGGCCAAAGCGGGCATCGCGGTGATGATTTCCTCCCGGTAGTGCTTCATCTCCCAGGACAGTCGCTCCAACAGATGATGGTTCGACTTGCAAAGCTCGGCGATTTGATCGATGACCTGTAACCAAGGCGCGACTGGCGTTTGCGAGTCAGGCGGTGAATCGCCCTGTAACACCACGACGCCGTGTCGCGACGCCCATCGAGCTGTCTCCTGAACCAGCCGAGACGTGCCCATACCGGAAGTGCTGCCGAGCAGTACCTGTTTTGAATCGCCGGCGATGATCTCCTTAAGCGTCTCTTGCAACGTTTTGAGTTGTGGCTCTCGTCCGACGAACGCCGGGTCCACCAACTCGGTGCGGTTGTCCAGCCGACCGATCACCAGGGAGTGCTGATCTCCACCCCGAATCATGTCGAGGATCGCTTGAACATCGGAAAGGACCGCCGATGCCGACTGGTAGCGCTCGCGAGGCTCCTTCTTCGTCAGCAACTCGATCAAGGAGACGAGGTGAGGTGGCGTGTCCGCCGGAAGTCGATCCGTCGCGATGTCGAGCGTCGATTGCTTCAACAGGACGTCGCCAACATTGCTGCCTGCGAACATCGGCTCGCCGGTCAAGGCCGTAAACAGAATCAGGCCAAGCGAATAGAGGTCCGAGGCGGGGCCGATATCATGTTTGATGATACCTGCGAGTTCCGGCGACGCGTACTGAACAAACTCAATGCTCTGGGGCCCGTCGGCCGCGGCGAGAGTCGCGTTCCACGTGGACCCGTAACCGGCCAGGACCGCATCGCCATTCGACCGAACGACGATGTGTGACGGCCGGAGGTCGCGGTGGACGCAGTTCTGGCGATGGATCTCGATCAGTGCCCGAAGCAAGTCGCGGGCGAGTTCAAGGGTTGGTTTCGCCGATAACGCCGTCAGCTCCAGCTTTCGCGAAAGCGGGTATCCATCCACATAAGGATAGACCAATCTCAGTTGATCCCCACGGACTTCGAATCGTGTCAACGGGTTGTAATGCGGCGAACTGATTTGTCCCAACAGCAGGACTTCGTTTTCAAAGCGTTCGCGGTAGTCGTCGGCAAGAAACTCGATCGGCAGATCGCGGACGATGGTCCGCTCACCCGTTTCGGTGTCCGTGTTGAGCCAGCAAGCGACCCCGGGGATATCGGCGAGTCGCCGCTGCGTCGGCGCATGCGAACTTAGCTGAGGATCGGGGTTCATGTTCGTTGGGTGCCTGACGCATCTGCAACCTAATTCGGGGGCTCGTGTAAGGGTAGCTTCATCAAGTCGCCTCGATTCCTCATGTTCACTAAGGGTTTCCCCTCGAATTTCATTTGCCATTCAATTCCTTCGCGTGAATCGAAATGAAATCGGAACAATACCGCGACGTCGTCGGGCCGTTCGCTCGGTTGGCCAGTGGGGCAAGTGATTCTTATCCAGTTTTTGGGGGATGATTCGGTGATTGCGTTAAAGACCGATCCACACGTTTCCTGGGAAGACGACTATCGAGATCGCGTCAACCCACAGCTCATGACGAGACTGCTTCATCACGCCGTACCCGTACTCGAATGGACGGGCTGGCATCTCACAAAGGTCGAACCGGGTTTTAGCGAATCGATGCTTCCGCTGAACGTCGAGTCGACCAATCAGCACGGTACACACCAGGCCGCGCTCATCTCGCTCTCCGCCGACTACACCGGCGGAATGGCATTGACCACGCTCCTCACGGGGACACCGCTGACAGGAATCCACGCCTGCAAGCCGCATGATTCGGCGTCGATGTGGTTGGCCAACATGGACGTCAAATACGAGAATCCCAGCACGACCAATTTGACCGCCCGTTGCCGTGTCGACGCAAAGACCGCCGATCGTGTCGCGGCACGCTACTTCGCCGGGAAGGTCGCGCTCGCAACGCTGGAAGTCGAATTCCACTCGGCCGATGGAGAACGTGTCGCCGTCGCAAAGATGCGCTACTTCGCACAAGCCACCGAACGTTTGATGCAGAAGAAAGCAGGCCAAGCATCGCCCATGGCGAAGCTTAACTTGAAAACCTCCGCGCGGATCATCGCTGGGCTCCGAGCCGCCGAAAACGAGGCGGCAGGCACTGCGACGCCGAGCCATGTGCGGATCGATCGACCACACGATCGGATCGCCGCCGGTAACCAAGGCGTACTCCAAGCCGGTCGACTCCAAAAGGTCTTGCCACAGCTTGGCACCATGGTTCAAGCCCGGACGCGACACTGCGACCAAACACTCAAGCAGTGTCCGCCCATGAAGCAGGTCGTGTTGCTCGGTGCGGGACTCGACATGCGTCCGGTTCGATTGCGAGAGACACTCCGTGGCGCCGATGTGTTTGAACTGGACCTTCCCGATATGCTTGATGAACGCCGCTACGTCTTTGATCGGATTCACGGCGACGCGGCCACCGGTACGCCGCAGCGTCACATGATCGCCGCGGATTTCATCGTGGATGAAGTTGGCGAGATCCTGAGGGACCACCCCGCGTTTTCGACCGATGTACCAACCTTCGTCATCTATGAAGGGTGTTCGATGTACTTCACCGAAAGACAGAACGCCCGAATCTTGTCGTCCGTGATGAAGTCACTCACCCATCCCGACAGCCGTGTTTGGATGGATTGTGTTACGCCCGAAGTCATTGAAGCCACGACGCCGGATCCGAACATCCACGAATTCGTAAACCGAATGGAGCTCATCGGAGAGCGATTCGTCTACGGACCGCATCGCCCCGCGCAGCTGCTCGAGCAGTGTGGCCTCAAGGTGACGGACCAGATCACCGCCGGAGAGTACATCGATGACGCCGATCCGACGCTGGCCGAATACCGCTTCGTCGTCGGTCAACGATAGAGAAGCCCCTTATCAAGGCAGCCCGTGTTGGAAGTCACCGGTTGTCGCGCATCGCTTGCCGCGGATCGCACACTGGGCGTCCGCCCTTGAAACGCGGAGGTGGATCGCAAGACGTGATTCCCTCCGCCGATGCCGTTCCGCGTCACCGATGGTCCGACGCATCCTCTTCAGGAGGATCGGGAAGTCCCGTTTGCATCCCCAGTTGTTTCATCTTGCGGTAAAGATTTGAACGGTGGAGCTCCAACCGCGTCGCCGCCTCCGTCATGTTACCGCCGCTCCGCTCAATCGCGCGGCGAATGTGGCCGATCTGAAATTGGCGCGTCGATTCGGCCAATGAGGGTGCACTGCATGCAACGGAATGGTCGTTTTGGTGACCGTTGACCGGGCGCGAGCGAATCTCAAGATCGTTGGCGGTGATCTCCTCATCGGTGATCAAATAGCAAACCCGTTCGATCGTATTGCGGAGTTCACGAACATTGCCGGGCCAACGATGCGAAAGCAACGCCGTTTGCGCTGACTCGCTGAACGTCGGAACCTGACGGCCGATCTCATAGCAGAAGTGCGTCAGAAAGTGTCTGGCTAACAGCAACACATCGTTGCCGCGGCTGGCGAGGTCGGGCAGCACGAGCGAGACGACGTTGAGTCGGAAGAACAGGTCTTCACGGAAACGTTTTTCGGCGATCAAATCTTCGAGCGGTTGATTCGTTGCGGCGATCACCCGCACGTCGACCGGAATCGGATTGCTCCCGCCGACGCGAACAACCTCGCGCTGCTCAAGGACCCGCAACAATTTGGCTTGACCGCCAGGGCTCATGTCGCCGACCTCATCGAGGAAGAGCGTGCCGCCGCTGGCCAACTCGAATTTTCCGACGCGAGTTGAATTCGCGTCCGTGAAAGCTCCCTTCTCGTGGCCAAAGAGTTCACTCTCCAACAGTGATTCCACGAGCGCAGCACAGTTCACCGCGATAAACGGTCCGTTGCGTCGATCACTCTCATAGTGAACGTGACGAGCGAGCACTTCTTTGCCGGTGCCGTTACCGCCGCGAATGAGGACCGTCAGTTCGGTCTTTGCGACCTTGCTTGCACTCTGCCGAATCGCTTCGATTTCAGCATGGTCACCAATCAGCGGCGAACTCGAAGCGGCATCACGTACCAGTCGGTCACGTGACTCGGTCAGCGACTTTTGCGCACGATGGGCTTCGATCGCCACCGATGCATGCAACGCCAGATCCGTAAGCAACAATGCGTCCGAATCGCTGAACCCACTGCCCTCGTGATTGATCGCTTCGAAAACGCCGATCGTCTCGCCACGCCGGCCAAAGAGCGGAACGGCCACGAGAGATCGCGTATCAAATTCCAGTGATCGGTCCACGTCACGATTAACGCGGGATTCATCGTCGCTGTTGCCGTTCCAAATCGTCGGTTCTTTGGAGAACAGGACTTCGCCAACGACACCCGCATCGTCAGGGACTTCCAATGGCCGATCATCGATGCCCAACGCGGGTCGACCGATCAGTTTTTTGCGACGCTTGTCCCAAAGAAAAATGCTCGCGCGTTGGCAGTGGAGTAGACGCGTCGCCGTGTCGGCAATCCTTCTCAACAGCGCCTCGTCGTCGCTCGGGTTTTGCAACGGAATCTGTTGCCACTCAGCCGCCGCCTCGAGTAAATCGCTCAAGTGACCGATCCGCGCACGGCGGTGATCATCCGCGTCCGCGTGAGCCATCGCGTGCACAAACAACTCGGCCACTTGGGTGAGTGGCTCTCGCGGCGGTGAGTCTTCTGACCGTTGCAGTACCAAGCACCCAACGACCGTCGGTTCAAGAAAGCCCTCCTCGTCCGACCGGAATGGCACGAACGTCCATTCTCCAACGCTGCGGACCTCTTCTTCATCGACCGCATCGCTGACCCGATCGATCGGGATCTCACCCGCCGACGAAGTGCCGGACCAATCCTTGATCTGCCAATCGCCGGAACGTTGCCGGACCGTTCCGGCTCCCTTGAGCCGAAGGACCTGCACCAACAACGGAAGCAGTTTTGTCGTGAATTCTTTGTTGCCCCGGCTGCGCAAACTCTGGATCAGCTGCGCGAAGAATTCGAACTCATCGAGCGCGTTTTCAATCATCAGGTGGTGTGAGCAGCCTCGGAGTCATTCGAGGTGAGGAATTCGATGCCCGCGTGCATGGACGGAGAAATTGCCCACGCTGCGTGGATCGCATGCCGCGATGATTCGGGGTGCTCGGGAGAAGGAAGGATAATCAGGGATCAATTTTCGGCGCAGACGGAGCCGCGAATCCGCAACTGCCCCGCAATCGCACGCCGGTGAAGGGGGACGCGAATCAATCGGGCGACATCCGCATGCTTTTCGAACGGCCATCCCTCCAATTTGGGGAAGTTTCTAGCGCACTGTGTCGGAAAAGCGACACCGAGTAAGTGTACGTGGCTGTCGAGTCACTGTTTCTTCGCTACAACCATTCGGTCGTGAAAGCGCGAGTCGAGCACGTTTCGCGTCCAACAGTCCAAAATGTCGACCCTCAGCGCGAGCGAAAGATGGTCCGAACCGCCAGTACGATGCTTCCCCTGGGAACCCTTGCCCCCCCGTTTTCACTGCCCGATACCGACGGACAAACCGTTTCGATATCGGACTTTGTGGGTAAAAAAGCGCTCCTCATCATGTTCATCTGCAACCACTGTCCGTATGTGAAACACGTTGCGGATCAGCTCAAGGTGCTCGGCGATGATTATTTGGGTAAGGACGTCGCCGTCTTGGCTGTCAGCAGCAACGATGCCGACGCGTATCCGGACGATGCGCCCGAAGCGATGGCGGCGGAAAAGGCGGCCCGTGGCTATGCGTTCCCGTACCTATTCGATGGCGACCAGTCCGTCGCCAAGGCCTACTCAGCCGCCTGCACTCCGGACTTCTACCTTTTTGATGGCGATCAAAAGCTTGTCTACCGTGGGCAGCTGGATTCATCGCGTCCAAACTCTGGAATTCCTGTGACCGGAGAAGACCTCCGAGCCGCGATGGATGCAGTGCTCAACGGTCAGACGCCGACCTCCGAACAACGCGCCTCGCTCGGCTGCAACATCAAGTGGAAGCAGGGCAATGAACCGGAATACTTCAATCCCACCGGCGTCAGCTGAGTGCTCTCCTACCTCCAAGACTTGACCCTTCGTCTTGCGGCCGGTGCGTCACGCATCGAACCCGACGTCCGCGACCGCCATGCAATGTGGTTGATCGCAAAGCAACGCGATGATGGCGGCTTTGCGGGCCGAGAGGGAGAGAGCGACCCGTATTACACCGCCTTCGCGTTGCGGGCCTTGTGGATCCTCGACCGACTCACCCCTGAAATCGGCGAGTCCGCGGCGCGATTTTTGCGCGGCAGGCTCGGTGCG
>JBCBLJ010001038.1:0-2393 GCA_038520195.1 Planctomycetota bacterium | reverse complement strand
GTTGGGAGTTGGGAGTTGGGGGCGTGGGGACACTAATCAGCACTGATCGTCACTAATGTTGGGGAGCGATCGTGTTGCGGATTGGGTGAAAGTGCTGGAGAGCAATCTCTCCGATTGGAGCTGCGCTACGGAAGAGAACGGAGGGCCTGCCGAGCTTAGGAAGCTGCAACTTCGTTGCTTTGCGGCAGTTTAGAGGCTGGTCGCTTCTAACTGAGCAGTGAGCTTTCCGGCGAGTTCGGGATCGGTCATCGCAATGTAGGCGATGTAGCCTTCGATCGTGGACCGTGATTCGTCTTCGTGAGGAGGCTTCCCATTTTGCAGGTTGTGTACCGCGGCGCGGATCCGTCGACGCAACGCACGGGGAACACGCGGCGGATCATTGCCGTTGACGATCAGCCCCGTCACGGCCTGTCGCCCACCGCGACGTGCGACGTGGGTCTTGTCAGGGTGAACGGTGAAACCCTCGTCCGCGACGACTCGCTTGACCAATCCGATCAACGATCCAAGATTCGGATCGGACTTCTTCCGCCGCGGCAGGCTGAACGTCATGTCATCGGCATATCGCGAGTAGCGATATCCGAAGGACTTCGCCAACCCTGTCAGTCGGCGGTCCAGTTTGAAGCAGACGACGTTGGTCAGTGCGGGACTGGTCGGCGCGCCTTGCGGCAAGCACCTCGGGCCCAGCGAAACGTATTTCGTTTTCCCACCGTCCTCGACCACCTCGCGAGGTGATTCGGTACAGATCAGTGCTAACAACGTAGCGATTCGCTCGCGATACCCGGCACGGCGAAAAACACCTTTGACACGCGGGAAGGTGATCGTCGGGAAGAATTCTTTGAGGTCCATCTTCAGCACGATTTTCGCGTCCGCGTGGACCCGAGCGTTGCTGAGAATCGAACGCGCGGGCACGAAACCGTGGGCGGCGCCGTGGATCAGAAGTCGTTCGACGATCTGGTGCAAGATCCAACGTTGAGCTTCTTTGAGGCGGGGCAGGGGAGCCCAGATCGGTCGTTCGGTTCCGTCGCGTTTCGGGATGCTGAAGCGGGTGTAGTTGACGGAGTCGGCCACGTCGCGATGAAACGCCAGGCCGCGGAGTTGGGGCAGCGTGATGCCCAGTGCTTCGGCGAGTTGCTTGGGACGATCGAGTGGAGGCAGTTCGTTTTCCGCGGCGCGGGATTCGGCGTCGTCAAGATCCCATTTGTCTTCGGCGGATTCGTCGTTCCAGAACACGCCATCGCCGAGAAAGACGATGTGGCTGTGTCGATAGGCCTGCCAGGCGGCCGCCTTCAGTTTACGTTTCTCTTCCGCTTCATCCTTGAGTTCTTTCTTGTACCGCGCCAGTTCGCGGCGCGACATGTTGTCCGTCTCGCGGCGTTCGACGAGGAATCCGCGTTCGCGGAGTTGGCCATCGATGTAGGCGTCCATGCTTCCGGCTTGTTCGATGCCGCGACAAATCGTTTCGAGGTCGGTTTGCTTTGCCATGGTGTTATGCCGTCGCGTCCAAGTAGCCGCGGGACTCAAGTTTTTGGACTCGTTCGATGTACTCCGTTCGCGCGGCGTCTTGGGAATCGAACTGCAACTGTTGGACACGCTGCGGTTGGCCGGTTTCACCCCACCGGACTTTCAAACGCTTGCGATTGAGTGAGAGTTGGACGACGTGTTCGGTGCCATTGTCGCGTTTGCTGTAGGTCCTCGTTTCAACCGTGACCGATTGCAACGCCGTGCCTCCATCGCGTTTCTTCTTTTCACGTCGCGCGTGCGTCAGACGCAACGCGATCAGACAGGTGCAGGGGCCGTGTTTGAGTCCCTGTTGGCGGAAGGCATTGCAGGTACACTCGGCGCGGCTGACGAATCCTTCATCGCTCAACAGAAGCTGTGGGCGATATTCGCGTTTGTCTTCCGCGACGACGGTTTTACCGGTCAGTTCGAGACCCGTCCCGTGGATTCGATTCTCTTTGGTGATCGAGACGGCGTCCTTGCGATGCACCAAGTCATGGGCCAGTCTTTCGCGGCCGCTGCGAAACTCGAGTCGATCCAGATCAAGCGGCGTGTCGGTGAGGGGGCGAAGCCGATAGTTCTGATTCGCCAAGTCGAACATGAGTTGGCCTTGTTGGCAGCCCGTCTGCAGCGACTCGGTCAATTCTGCGCCTTCGAGCTTTGTTGCCTTGGAGAGTGATTTGCGGTCGCCGGACCACTCTTTCGCCAGATGCTTGATCACCTTCTTCAGTTGTTTCGGCTCGTGGGTCTGGCGTGGCATCAGCAAGTCGAAGTTGACAGCTTGGGACCAGTTCGACGCGGTGAACCCGGTCAGCCCTAGTGTGAACGTCATGTTGCCTGCCGACAGGACCCAAAAGCTTGGCAATCCGCTGCCGAGCAAATGCACGTCGACGGAC
>JBCBLJ010000122.1:0-14063 GCA_038520195.1 Planctomycetota bacterium | reverse complement strand
GCGGTGGCGGCGTGTCAGTCACTGCAAGTGGATCGACGACCGTTTCCTTCACGGGCACGCGAACCAGTCTGAATACGTACTTCAATGATCCGATCAATATCCGCGGACGTGCCGCTCAAGTCAGGAGTCGCATGCAGATAGCGGATATTGATCGGATCATTGAAGTACGTATTCAGACTGGTTCGCGTGCCCGTGAAGGAAACGGTCGTCGATCCACTTGCAGTGACTGACACGCCGCCACCGCTCGTTGCGTAGACTTCACCGCCACTTGATGTACTCAGAAAGACCGTCAACGTTCCTCCCGCATCATCCGCGTCGGCAAAGTCAACGAGGGAAAGATCCAAGTTGCTCAGCACGTCTTCGGTCACGGTGATCGTCGTCGGCAGCGAACCGGCGTTGGTCGGATCATCGTTTTGGGCGACGATGTTGATCGTTTGAGAAGTGCTACCTTCTTCGCTAATGGCGTCGCCGGAGAGCCCGGGGTCGGCCCCCACATTGCCGCCGTCATTCACGGTCACTGTGATCGTTGTCGATGAGGACGGCGTGTCACTCGAATTAAAGTACGTGACCGTTCCGGTACTCGTACCCGTCAGCAATGCATCGATCTGGTTGCGGGTGCCGGTGAACGTCACTGTATCACTTGTGTTTCCGCTCGAGATCGTGGTGCCGGAATCGCCCTCGACAATCGTGACGGTGCCTTCGCCCACCTCAATGACGGCGGTCATCGTGCCGCTCAAACCATCGGCGTCCGAAACACTAAACCCCGTTCCCTCGATTGAGAGGTTGGTCTGCTCGTTCACACTGAACGCGGCGCTCGGCGCGACAACAACGGGGGCGTCGTTCACCGCCGTGATGTCCACATTGATTGAGCCGAGGAGGACATTGCTACCGCCGCCGGCTCCGGTGTTTCCATCATCGTTGGCGTGAATGTAAATGATGTCGGCGTCGTCGCCGTTCAAATGGCTCGTTGGATGCAAGTACTGCACATTGCCGACGATGTCGAAGTAGTCGTTCAGGTCCGAAAGCGAGCCGCTAAACTCGATCGAGTCCGATCCATTTCCGGTAACGGTCACTCCGCCGCTGTTGGAAGCGAAGTATTCGCCGTTTGAATCCGAGGTGAGCAAGATTCGCATGCTGCCAACACCCGCGTCGACGTCACCCAGGTTGATCCCCGAGAGATCGAGTCCCGTCGGCACATCTTCGACAACGATGATATCCGTTGGCAGGCTTCCCGATTGGGTTGGGTCGTCGTTGATCGCGACGACGGTGAGATCGGCCGTTTCGGTCGCCGATGAAAATGCCGACGTCCCGCCATTGGAACTCGCGTCCTGAACCGAGCCGTTGGAACCGAGACTACGATCCCATGCCCGGAAAGTGATCGCGTCACTGATCGTGCCATTGAAATCGGCGTTCGGCTCGAAATAGATCCTCGTGAGACTGCTCGCATTGAGCACGCGCGCCGAAGACTCACTCACCGCTCCGAGCAGGCTCCAGCTGGTGCCACCGTCCAGCGTGTACCACCAGGTTCCGTCGGTGGAATCGGCGTCGGTGATCGCGATCCCCGCTTGAGAAGCATCGTCCACGTCAGTGACATTGCCCCCGTTGGTGATGAAGTCGGTGATCACAGTCCCCACGGCTCCACTCGGTGAACCGCTGTCCTCGTTCTGATTGCTTAGTGATATCGTTCCACTGTTGTCGAGAACGGGCGCATCGTTGACGTCGGAGCTTGTCACCGACGCGGACTCGATCGAAGTGCTGAAAGCGGTGGTCCCGCCGTTGGAGGTCGTATCAACTTTGGTGCCGGCCACACCGCTGGATTGGTCCCAGCCGCGGAACTCGATGGTCTGCGTCACTCCGCCGTTATCGCCGTCCGGATTGAATCGAATCAAATCAGTGCTCCTTAACAGCAGCGCTGAGGCATCGGTGACGGTCCCGATATCTTGCCAGCTCGTTCCTCCGTCGATCGAGAATTGCCAAACGCCTCGACCATCGTTTCGCGTCGTGATCGCGACGCCTTCGGGGTCACCGTCGACATCCGAAATGGGGTCGCCGCCCGCTCCGGTCAAAAGCAGATCGGCAACCGTCATCCCGGAATTGTTGACATCGTCTTCGGTGATCGAGAGGAAACTCGGTGAACCGCTGTTATCGAGCACCGGCGCATCATTCTGACCCGCCAACGTGACCAAGGATGCGACTCCACTCGTTCCGGTATCCGTTCCGCCGCCGTCATCGGTGACGGTTTGCAAGGTCACCAACCGCACACCGCCACTGAGAGCCTCGTTCGTATTCTCGTAAGCCAGGCCATTGAGTAGTGTTTCGGTTTCCGTTGTCGTGAAATCACCGGTTCGCGTGATGGTTACCGTCGCAGTGCTTCCCGAGACCGTCACCCCGACGTCGAAGAGACTCGTCGTTGATTCGACATTGCCGTTGGTCAGCTCAATCGTCGTCCCATCGACGACCAACTTCTCATCGGAGCCATCAGTGAGGCCGTCGACGGTAAGCGTGACTTGCTGTATCAAATCGCTCGCTTCGATGGCGTCGACAATCGCTCCGCTAAAGAGCCCGACGGCACCGGCGTCTTCGGTGAAGGTCGGGGAGTCCCCGGTTACGGAGATACTGGGAGCATCATTTTGGGTAACAACATTCATGACCCGATTCGCAACCGCACTGGTGCCACCGTCACCATCGGTAACGACCATGGTCAAGGAACGCTGCGCGGTGGAAGGGTCGTCCGATACCGATCGAAACGCGACTTGCTGGGCGACGGCTTCGACGCTGGCGACCGTCGAGTTCGCATTGAACGTCACCAAGAGTGGATTCGTTCCGTCGCCGCCGGTAAACGAACCGATGGTGACAGGCCCGCCGCCAAAGTCAAACAACACATCGGAACCTGAGACGCTGACGTTTCCTCCGTCGCGGACCACGAGACGATCGGTGCTTTCACCTGCCGCCGAGATCGTGGTCGTCAAGACTCCGCCATCGAAATCGGTGCTATCCACATCGGCGATCGTTAGCCCATTGTTGAAGTAGGTACCGCTACCATTCTCGTTGTAGGTTCCGCCCCCGGGGCCTGATGTCAGTGTTGGGGCATCGTTTACCGACGAGATGTTGATGATCTGCGCAGCGGAGTCTTCTTCGCTGGATGCGTCGCCCGTCAAACCCGGGTCGGTCCCTGTATTTCCGCCATCATTGACCGTCAGCGTGAGAGTCGTCGAAGCACTAGGCGTGTCACTTCCGTTGAAGTAAACGATGGTCCCGGTACTGGTTCCCGCTAGAAGAGCGTTGATTTGGGACAGGTTTCCAGTGAATGAGACGGTCCCCGCATTGTTAGCGGTGATCGAGACACCGGAGTCACCGGCTGTCAGGCTGAGTGTGCCCTCGCCCACGGTGAACGTCGCGGTCATCGTCCCCGATCCGGCGTCGACGTCCGTGACGCTGAACCCCGTCCCTTCGATGGACAACGCCGTTTGCTCATTCACGGAGTAGGCCGCACCGGGTGCACTCACGACAGGTGTATCATTGACAGGAGTCCCGTTGATATTGAACTGGTTCGGCCCGACGACCGTGTTGCCGTCACTGACGGTGAAGTCGAACGACGTCGTTTCGCCGTCGTCGGAGTCTCGATAGGTGACGCGACCGTTATCAATGTCATCCTGCGTGAACGTGCCGCCAACGCCGAGGGCCGAACCGTTCAGACGGACAGAACCGCCGACTGGCGTGGATGTCAACGTATAGACGATCTCGTCGGCGGTGTTGTCGACATCGCTCGCGCTGAGATTCGCATTGGTGATCGTCACGGTAGACTCCTCCGTGACCGGAAGAGTGGTGTTTGTGACTACAATCGGCGCGTCGTCGACAGCCGCGATATCGACGTTGACCGAACCAAGGGTTTGATCGGTTCCGCCGCCGCTGCCCGTGTTACCGAGGTCGTTCACGATGATGGTGACCGTATCCGCATTGTTCCCAAAGGTGTTCAGCGTGCCGTGCAAATACTGAATGTTGCTGGCGTTGTTGAAATAAAGATTGAGGTTGGCGACCGTCCCGGTGATCGTTCGCGACGTCGCGGAGCCTCCGAAGGTGAGGCTCGGATCGGGGGCAAGCGTCAGTTGCCCTCCCGTCGACGTGGAGAGGGTTACCGTGAGATTCGCTCCGTTCGCATCGGAATCGCTAAATTCCACCGCCGAAAGATCGATCGAGGAAAGGACGTCCTCGGTGACTGTGAGATCGCTCGGCAGAGAGCCAGCGTTCGTTGGGTCGTCATTCACTGCATTCACCACGACATCCCGGGTCGCCGGGGCGCTATCCGCGTCCCCATCATTCACAACCCATTCGATTGTTCGTGTCGCCGTCGAAGGATCATTGCTCGAGTTGGCGAACACGATCGATCGAAGCGCTGTTTGGTAGTCGACGACACTCGCGACACCAGTGAGCGTCAGGACCCCGGTTGAGTTGTTGTACAAACCGCTGATGCCGTTTTGGTCCGTGAACTGCAACTGGTCGACGCCAACTTCGTAGTTGCCGCTGACGCGAATCGTGGCTCCCTGTAGAGTCGCGTCATCGATGTCACTGAGAGTGGCGTTCACATCGATGCCGATCGGAGTCTGCTCCGTGAAGTTTGCGTCACTAGAAGTCACGGTGACGACGGGCGCATCGTTGACCGATTGGAGATGGAGAAGGATGTTGGCGACACTGACTTGTGGCCCGCCACTCCCTGTGTTCCCCTGATCGTTCACCGAAACCATGATGGAGGTGTCGCCATGGAAGTTGGGGTCAGGCGCGAAGCTGAAACTGTTGAGTGCCGCATTGATTTCGCTGACCGTACCGGTAAACGTCACGCTGCTGCCGCTGTTGCCCGACGAGAAAGTGACGGCA
This sequence comes from Planctomycetota bacterium, assembly GCA_038520195.1. GTDB lineage: Bacteria > Planctomycetota > Planctomycetia > Pirellulales > Pirellulaceae > Stieleria. The sequence goes on along the minus strand of JBCBLJ010000122.1, from coordinate 9,191 downwards.
CCGGTTGGGATCGTGACCGTTCCGTCGCCCACGCTCACCGTTACCGACAAGTCAGCTCCGTTGGCATCGACATCGTCAATCTGAATCCGCAACCCCGTGATCGTCGTGTCTTCGGTTCCATGGACCGTCGTGTACAGACCGCTGCCCCTGCTAAGAATTTCTCCGAGCGTTGAGTCTCCACTTTGTGCGGTGATGAAATCCAGATCGCCGTCACCGTCGAGGTCTGCGGCATCCACCCACTCGGGACCGTCGGGAGAATGCGTCTGAGCTGCAACCGAGAATCCACCCGTTCCGTCGTTCTCAAAAACGCGTAGCTCATCGGAACTCGTAACGGACACCACCAAGTCGACACCACCGTTGGCATCAACGTCCGCTGCGAGCAGGTTGCCAAATGTGCTGAAGCTCCCGAAGGAAGAGATGGCGTTTTGCGTGAAATTTGGAATCGCGCTGCCGTCTCCGTCCAACCATCCGAGTTCCGTGCTGAGCGACTGATCACGCAGATAAGCGATTTCCAAATCGGCGTCGCCATCGAGGTTGGCAATCGCCACGTCTTGAATCGAGCTCGTTGCAAGCGCCGTTCGTACCGTGAACGTCGGGTCACTGGCCGAGTCATTCTCGAGCCAGAAAACTCCCGCTGAGCCAGCGACGGCAATGTCGAGACTGCCATCACCGTCGATGTCACCGACGTCGATCCCACGTGCCGTCGAGATGGCGGCCGCGAGTGAAGCGGTGAACACGCCCGGACTGTTTTGTTCGTAGAGTCCAACCTCGCCCGATTGGAAACTCACGACGATGTCGAGACGAGAGTCGCCATCGATGTCGGCCACGGCGACATCGTACGCATCGAAGAACTTGTCCTCCATCGAAGAAACGCTAAACGTTGTCACGCCCGACTCGACCGTTTGGTTTGAAAAAATGAAGATTCCATCTTCCGTCCCGTCGGGCGTGTTATTGGTGACAACAAAGTCCAAATCGCCATCGCCATTGAGGTCACCTGTCGCGATCGAGCTGAAGTCGTATCCGGCTGTGTTGAAAAGCTGGACGCCGGTGGAGAAGCCACCGTCCCCGTCATTTGCGTACCAAAGGACGCGACCATCGTTGGTGGCTCCGATCACATCAAGATCGCCGTCACTATCGAGATCGCCGGAGATGACTGTTGAGGGATTTGCAATAAAGCCGTCGATCACTGCTTCGGTTTCACTTGGTGTGACCGTGAACACGGGCGAGTCATTGACCGCGTCGATATTGAGGCCGATAGCTTCGGTCGCGAAACCCTGGTCACCCATGATGTCAACAATCTCGGCTTGTGTCAGCGCGCGATCGTAGACGCGGGCGTCATCGATGCTCCCGACAAAGGCTCGTGATCCATCGGAGAGCCCGCCGATGATGATGTCTTGTGACGCGGCCGTGGGCCAGTCCGCTTCCATTCCTGAAAAGTCGGAACTGCGAGCCAACTCGCCGTCCAAGTAGACTCTCAGTTCGTTGTTAAGGTCATCCAGCGTGAGCGCCACGTGACGCCAACCGCTGCCCGCGACACGGTCGCTCGAATCCAGCGAATAGGAGGTGAAGCCTCCGACCCGACCGCCGATGCCGAAGCTGGCATTCGTTGGATCGAGCACGACGTAAACTTCGTCGCCGAGCGAAAGAAACGTGTTCTCTTGCTGACCGGCGTCCAAATTAACCCACGCCGAGATAGTGACTTCATCGCCCAACCCCGAGGTTCCGTTGGTAATCGTGATTCGATCGTCGCCGTCGAAGCTCATCACGTCGCCACGTTCCACATCAATCGTCAAAGACGGATCCCCCACGGCGGATCCGTCCCGTCCGTTTCCGCTCTCATCGGTTGTCGCGCCGCCAAGGAACTCGAATCGGGCGTAGAGGTTCGCTTCGGCGCTCGACGCCGAACCAGTGCTCACCGTCAGCGTGTCCGCGCCGTTGTAGTTCTGGTCGCCCAGGTACTGCAGGCCATCGAACGCTGAGTTGATAGCGGCTTCGTTACCCGAGAGGACCAGCGACGCGCTCCCGTCCCCGGTACCTTCCAGGAAGGTAATGCCGGTGGTTGTCGCCAAGGTCAACGTCCCCTGAGTGACTGACAATCGTGTCGTCACGATCGGATCGTTCAGGCTGCCGCTCTCGATCGTGATGGCGTTTCCGGCTCCCACGGAGAATGTCAGTGCAGTGTCTTCGTCAATGGACTGCGCGATCGGAACACTGAAGGTGGCGGGCTCCGGCGTGTCGACAATCGTGACGGTCGTGCTTCCCGTGGCAAAGAGATTTCCGCCCGAGCCCTGCGCGCCGCCGTTGCTGTCTTCCATGGACCACGCAATGGTGACATTGGCTGGCGGCGAGTCGCTACTATTGCTGTAGGCGATGGATTGAATCACCCCATCGACATCGGCTTGTGTTGCCGCAGGGTTAAACCGAAGATCCAACGTCCCGGCGGAGTTTGCCTCCACCGTACCGACTGCCGAGCCGTTGTAGGTAAAACTGCCACCCTCGATCAACGAACCAAGCAGACCTGTCGCTGAAAAGATGTCTTCTGCGTTCGCTCCGCCACTGCGTTGCAACGTCAGATTCACGTTCGAAAAGCTGTCTTCGCCGCGAGTGATGTCGATGTCAAAGTAGGAGGCATCCGAGTCCAGCACGACCGGTGCGCCGCCCTCGACGAAGGTGGGATTCCCATCCAGGTTATTGAAGACGGGCTGGTCGTTCACCGCGTTGACCGTGATCGCGACACTGTCAGAAAAGGTCGCTTGATCGCCAGCGATGGCTGCGATCTCCTCGGCCGACAATGATCGCGAGTAGACTCGCGCGTCATCGATCAGGCCCTGGAAATCATACCCAGTGCCACCATCGCCCGCCCGGCCGATGTAGGTGTCGGGATCGTTGTCGTAATCGATTGGGCCGACGGTCGAAACCGTCTCCACCGCGACGCCATCCAGATACAGCGTCATCGTGGAGTTCGTCGCGTCCATGCTCACCGCCACATGACGCCAGCCCGTCCCCAGCAAAGACTCCTGTGACTGGATGAAGTTGTCGGTGCCACCCGACTCATAGTACCCTTCGAGCCGACCGCTCGCGTTGAGGTAGAGTGCCGGGGTGGAGCCCATTGAAAGTAGCACGCCACCCAAAGTGTCGATGCCCGTCGCGTTGATCCATCCGGACAGCGTCACGTTGGCGGGCTGGCCGATCAAACCGGCAATCTGCGCGTAGTCACCCGTTCCATCGAGGCTCAGGACATCGCCGCGCTCTGCATCATTGACGATTGTGGCGTTGCCGAAAAGTGTGGCATCGTAGGCCGCGCCGGCCGACTGATCGCTAACCGTCGAACCACTCACGGAGCCTGATTCAAAGGTGTAGTGCGCATCCAAATCGACCGAGAGCGCGGCATCAACGCTGAGCAACACGCTGCCGTTGAAGTTTGCATCGGGCGTAAATGACATTCCCTCGAGTGCGGAATTCAGATCCGACTCCGTGCCTTCGACGACCAAGAACGCAGTCGAGTTGGCACCGTCAACGAACGTCAACCCGGTGGTCTGTGAGAGAGTCAACATGCCGTCGTTCACCGACAAGGTGACACGCATCGGGCGGTCGTTTCCGGCGATCGTATCACCGACGGTGACCGCGTTGCCGTTCGCAACTCCGAATACGTACGGCACGTCCTCGTCGATGGCGTAATCCTGCGCGGATGTCCCTAGCGAGAGAACCTCGGCGTCCGAGAGTTGACGTCCGAGAATCGCGAATTCATCGATGTCACCTTCGTAGTAATTCTGAATCGCGTCGGTCGTTCCTAAAGTACTAAACGCGTTGTTGGCACCGATCAAAAGCGACTGAGTGTTGCCACTTCCGCCAGACGATGTTCCAAGGCCCCCCGTGTATGTGTCGCTGTCCAGCAGTTCCCCATTCAAGTAGAGTTTCATTCCGCCGGATCCAAAGCTGAACGCGAAGTGATTCCACACGTTTTCGCTGATCGCTTGGGTTGCTTGATCCGTCCGTACGAAATGCTGCGCGGAGTCGGACTGTAAACGAACTTCGATTTCGCCGTTCGTGTGCAGGTACGCCCCGATGTGCCCACCTCCGCCAAAGCCGGTCGCATCCTTGCTGAAGAGCGTGCCGTCCTGCGTGATGTCGCTGGTTTGGAACCAAAGCTGGATGGTTCCTTCATCGAGCATGAGGTCAGCAGAATGGCCCACTTCGATGTGTTCCCCGTTGTTGAACGACACGGCTCCGTTACCGCTGATCACTCCCGCCGCCCCAAGAGTGACGCCGTTGTACGTTCCGTCATTGCCACCAACGGCATCGATTGCGGTTGTTCCGGTCGTTTCGTCCAGCCGCAAGTGCAGCACCGGGGAATGTGTCCCGAGTTCATCGACGAAGTCTCGCGACAGCCCTGCGACCTCGGCTTCCGCCGCATTGTCGACCGCAATCGCCAGCGATTCGCTGTAGGCATTTCCGGCTGCATCGGTCACCTGCACGGTGACGTTGTGTGACGCGGCTGTCTCGGAGTCCAGCAGGGTTCCATTCGCCACCGTGACTTCGCCTGTTGCAGCATCAATGGAGAATCTTCCTCCGGCGTCATCCGTCAAACTGAACGTGTGACTTGAGAGGACGTAAACGGCATCCCATTGGACGACAGAATGAAGCAACGTCGTGTCACCGGGCACATCATCCCAGAGTCCATTGCTTCTGAGTTGAGAAAGGTGGTCTTGCCCGGTCCCAAAGTCGTCCGGGTTGCCGCTGGCGAAATTGGTGTAAAACCCACCCACCGCTGCACCGGACCCGTTGCCGGCCCAGAATTGGTCGCCTGCTTCATTCCCTTCGTACCAACGCCACGTGCCTTCCACATCGGCATCGCTCGCGCCGAGAAAGACCCCGTAGCTGTGATTGTTCATCGAACGAATCAATTCGTTCTCGTATTCCGACTCAACACGCACGAGTTGACCAGCGACACCGTTCAGTAAGCTTGTCGTAGCATTGGTGACGGCGTCATCCCACGTTCGGTCGGTGGCGTCGTATCGATAGAACTTTTCTGTGGCCGCGTCATACGACAGTGTCGGGTCATCGTTGAGGATCGCATTGACCGCCTGCGGGACTTCGATGACTCGAATGTCGCCGATGACCGCACCGGTGGAGCCTGATTCGAGGGAATCGAAGCTCAATGTCGTGGTGGTATCCGTCGCCGTGAACGTCAAACTCCGGTCGTTCCAAAGCATGTTCGTATAGGACCAATCCGACAAACGCTCGGCCGCGAAGTCCCGAGACACTCCTCCCGCGGAGACTCGGTATTCGATGGAGGTGTCACCCGTCCAATCACCGGACTCCACGAAGACAACTTGGTAGGTCTGGCCAACAACCGTTGCCAGGTTCTGGGCGATCGAACCGCCGACACTGCCAGCCAGTTCGACAGAGCGTCCGCCCAGCGGTGTACTGTCCCAAACGGTCCCCGCGAGAACGACTTGGCCATCGGTCACCGTCCAGTCCCCGAACGATTCGCCGTTGCTGTAGACCTGAAAGCTTCCCGGATCCGTTTCGGCTAAGAATCTGCCGTCGGAGACCACATCGTCGGTGACCTCGGGAGCGGTCGGCACCACCACTCCAACGACCGTGCCCGCCACGGCGTGCTCGGAAACGTGCAAGTCTTCAACAGGCGTGCTCGCAGTGAATCCCGCGCCGCTCGCGTGACCGATGCTCAAGTTGTTTCCGGCAACGACATCAACGACTTCGTTTGAACCATTAAAGCCATCCATCTGCCAGTTTGCGACCAAGCCATTGGGAAGATCTCCGGCATCAAACTTCCGATCCGCGTTGTACGCGATCTCAGAGGCACTGCGGACTTCGTCCCAGATCCGGAAATCATAGTGAGTCCCCCGGAACGTTTGCGAACTTTGGAAACCGCCGCTGGGTGAATCAGTATCCACGCCAAACGCGATGGAGTTACTCGCATCGGCATCCACAACCAGTCCCACCGCGACGCCCGTCGCTGTTTCAACCAAGTCACCGTCGATGTAGATCGCGATATCGCCGTGGGTGTTGTCCCAAGAGATGGCGAGGTCGTGCACCTCTCCGTCCTTGAGTGTCGAGTAGTCAATCTGAGTGAAGTCGTAGATGTCGTCGTTGATCGCGAACCGCAGATGCGTGTTTGCCTGTTGAAGATGCAGCGCGTCGTTGTAGGCCGAGGTCGAGTAGGTGAACAGGATTTGCTGGCCGTCGTCGGCGAACCGCACCTTCGATTCGATTGTCAACTGGGTCAGCCCGCCAACCACGGAAGAGGCATTTGTCGAGAGAAGGTAGGAATCGTTGCCACCGTCCGTATTCAGTTCGATGCCGCTGGAGAGAGCGGTCGGCGTGCTTGGCGATTCGACCAGATCATTCAGAGCGATTGCGAAGGTTTCGCTATAGACGTTGTTGTCGGAATCCTCGACTTGCACCGTGATGTCGTGACTGGCGAGGGATTCAAAATCGAGTCTTGTCCCATCCGCAACCGAGACAACACCCGTGTCCAAATCAATGGTAAACGCTCCCGTCACATCCTGAGATGTGATCGTGTACGTCAACGCGTGAGATACATCGAGCACGTCGTCCGCATCCCACTCCACCAAGTAGTAGCTGTTCGTCGTCGCGTCGACATCTATCCAGTGTCCAGTCTCATCGCGCAGCGCTAGATGGTCTTCTCCGCCTAGATCGTTTGGCTGGCCGGAATCCCAATTGGAGTAGGCTCCAATTTGGTAACCCGACGAATCGCCTTGCCAAAATTGATCGCCGTCCGCACCGTCGGTTTGCCATCGCCATTCACCCTCGACGGCGGAGTCGGTGCCGCCGAGCCAAAGATCAACATTCGCGGAATCGGCAATCGCGAACGCGATCTGGTTCTCGTGAGCGCTTCCAATTGTCGCCAGCTGTCCCGCGACACCGTTGAGCAGATGCGTGCTCGCGTTCGACTGCGCGGTCGCGAAGTCGACCCACGTCGTGTAGCCCCGGTAGAACTTGCCCGTTTCAGCGCTGTAGACCAGCTCGGTGTCCGCCGCCAACAGCGATGCGATAGCGGCGTCTCGCGTGGCGTCCACGCCGGTGATCGTGCCGACCACGGTCCCATCGAGTGCGTTCTCATCGACCGGGCCAATCGAAAGTGTGGGCGTGCTCGATGAGAATCCAGTGCCGGTCGCCGTTTGTAGCGTCAGAGTATTGGTACCCGTGACCGCATCGACCACGCCATCGCTCGTCAGCCCATCAAACCGCCAATTGGCGGCCATTGCATCTGCGTTAGACGGCAAGACACTTGCATAGCTCGCGAGTATCTCTTCGTCCGTGCGGATGTCGTTGAACAGACGAATGTCGCGGAACGTTCCGCTAAAAGTTTCGCTCGCGTCGTGAGCACCGCCCAGTGAGTCTTGATCTTGTCCATAGATCAAATCACCCCCAATGAGCGTTCCAGTCGGACCGGCAATAGACTCGACGAACAAACCATCGACGTAGTAGCGAATCGCGCCAGTTGTTCCGTCGAAGGAAAACGCGACTGAGTGGTCCTCACCATCAAAGAGCTGCGTATGGGTTGTTGTGCTCGCGAAGCCGATGAAGCTCAGCCTGCCATCGGAATTGATCTTGAAATCCGCGGTGCCTGCGCCCGTCACGTTTGAAAAGAGCGTGGAACTTGTGCCGGTGTTCTGCAAGTCAGAGATCTGAAACTCCATGGTGACGCGTGACCCGCCGAAGATCGATGAGTCAGTGACTTGCAGGAAAGCATCATTGCCGCCATCGCTATTGAGGCTCAACCCACCTTCCGATGAAGCGACGACCAGGTCCGTGGGCGTCACCAGCGAGCTGACCCAAGACTGTTTCAAGGCGTCCGAGAATGCGTCATCGGACTCCACCATTCCGATTCGGTACTCGAAGTCCCAGTCACCGCCGAGAGACGCGTGCCCGGTCACGTCATCGCTCGCCGCTACATCACAATCGCAAGCCGCTGCAAGCATCTCGATCAAGTTTTGACCTTCGCCGGTCGATGCGAGGTCACAACCGTAGATCAGTAGGTCGCCACTGTCACCGAGTGCATCACGCCAGGACGTCAACTCTGAACCGTACGCTTGAATCGAATCCTGATCGAGCCACGTATTGCCAAGCTGCACGCCCGATCCGTTGCCATGGCTGACGAGATGAATCGCGTCGACGTCCATCAGCCCGCGAAGCGATTCGGTGATCTGTTCGACGCCATTGCGTTGAACGTCGAGCTCGATCACGAACCAGTTGGTTTCCTCGCCGGCGGTTGAACGTAGGCCGTCGATCAACGTCTCGCGGTCCTCCACATTCGCATCGACGATCAACACCTCCAGTCGACTGTCGACCGAAGCGTTCTCGGTTTGGCGGGATTCGCCCTCCGGATTGACTTGGTCGAGCAACTGTTCGATCGAATCGAACTGTGGGTCGACGTCGAGCGGATCGGAAACCGAATCGCCGCTCAAGAGAACGCGATCTTCAAGACGGTAAAACTCGAATCGAGCGGACATTGGATTGCGAGCCATGTGGTGGTTTCGAGGTGGATGGGCGATACGCGCGCAAGTCCCCCGCAGCCGTGCATGAAACCCTATGTCACAGGAACCGGCGGGCGACGGGGAAACGCGTCGGGTTTGGCCGGTATTGACGGGTGTGAGGGGACCGCAGTGATTCAAGGGCGACCATCGGGCCCCGTGGCAGAAAACATCCACGAGATCGTGATTCCGATCCACGCACGGACTCAGCTCGTAATTCACCGCGTGCGTCGAAGCACCACGTCGCGTTTATCGCCGTCGCGTCGTCTTTCCCCACTCGCGTGCCGATTGCCGAGACCTACGGTTTTCGAGCTTCATGGGATATCCGCTATCCCAACTGTCCTTCTTCGAGAACACACCGAACCAATTTGGAAACACGGGCGATGAGCAATAAGTCTGGTGAAAAACGTTCGATCCGAGAGTTCCTATGCGAGAACTCCATCTTTCTGATCCTTGGTGCCATCGGAGCGCTCGTTTGGGCGAACTGGGACGCCGCCGCGGGGACTCACTCGTACAGCCATTTTGTGCACTTCGATCTGCTACAGATGTTTGGTTCGGCCGCCCACGGACACGAGGATCACGGGCACCACCATGGTCTCACAATTCATTTCATCATCAACGATGTGTTGATGGCGCTCTTTTTCGCGATCGCGGCAAAAGAGGTTTGGG
>JBCBLJ010001180.1:0-1714 GCA_038520195.1 Planctomycetota bacterium | reverse complement strand
GGGCGTCTCGTCCATCTCGAAGAGCGTGCGCTTCTTGAGGCGCGATTTGCGGATGGCATCGAGGTCGGGGAAGTGTGCGAGGCGCTTCAGGCCGACGGCTTCATTGAAGCGGTCGATCTCATCGGTTGCTTTGGAGCGGTTTGCGATCACGCCGCCAACGCGCACCTTGTAGTTCTTCGACTTTGCACCGATCGCTTGCACGATGCGGTTCATCGCAAAGATAGAATCGAAGTCGTTCGCCGTGACGATGAGCGAGTGATCGGCGTGCTGGAGCGGGGCTGCAAACCCGCCGCAAACCACATCGCCAAGCACATCGAAAATCACGATGTCGGTGTCTTCGAGGAGATGGTGCTCCTTCAGAAGCTTGACCGTCTGTCCGACAACATAGCCGCCACATCCGGTGCCCGCAGGCGGGCCGCCGGCCTCGACGCACATCACGCCGTTGTAGCCCTCGTAGACGAAGTCTTCGGGGCGCAGTTCTTCCGCGTGAAAGTTTACGCTTTCGAGGACGTCGATGACGGTCGGGACGAGCGACTTGGTGAGCGTGAATGTTGAATCATGCTTTGGATCGCAGCCGATCTGGAGCACGCGCTTGCCAAGCTTCGAAAACGCGACCGACAAGTTCGATGACGTTGTCGATTTTCCAATGCCGCCTTTGCCGTAGATGGCGAACACTTTGGCCGTATCGATTTTCAGGCTCGCATCCTGGTGAACTTGGACGCTGCCGTCGCCATCCGTGGGTCCGTTACCTGTGCTGCGATCCCGGACAAAACTGCCGCGAGGGGGGACGAGGTTCATGCCATGGCCTCCACACCAATGCCTTCGACACGGTCATCGAGTTCGTCACCGGCTTCGCGGAGCGCTTCGAGCGTGTCTTCGTCAGGGTTCCAATATTTGCGTTCGTGAGCTTCGAGCAGGCGCTGTGCGACCTTGGCCGACGCCTTGGGGTTCAGTTCCGACAGTCGTCGACGCATGTCCGCGTCGAGGACGTAGGTCTCTGAGATCTGCTGATAGACCCAGGGTGCGACTTCGCCGGTGGTCGCTGACCAGCCGACCGTGTTGGTGACATGGGCCTCGATCTGGCGGACGCCTTCATAGCCGTGGCGCAGCATGCCCTCTGTCCATTTCGGATTGAGCATGCGTGTCCGGGTCTCAAGCGCGACCTGTTCGGAGAGCGACCGCACTTTGCCTTCGGTGCGCGTTTGATCGCCAATATAAATCGAAGCGCCTTTGCCGCCGCGGGCACGGGTGACGGCGCGACCGATCCCGCCGAGGGTATCGAAATAGTGGTCGATCGTTGTGACGCCGAGTTCCACGGATTCGAGATTTTGGTAGGCAACATCAACCGTTGAAAGAACGCTCGACAGCAGCTCTTTCTTCGCCACGGGATGGCCGTTGACGCCGTAGGCAAAGCACTTCCGCGCTTCATAGACGTCGGCGAGTTCGTCCTCGTCGTTCCAGCAACCGCTGTCGATGAGGTGGTTGACGTTAGCGCCGTAGGCACCGTCCGCGTTTGAAAAAACACGCAGAGCCGCTTCTTCGAGTGAGCAGTTATGTTCGGCTGCGTAAGCGCGCGCATGTTTGGCAATGAAGTTGTCGGCGTCGGCTTCGTCGGCGGTTGCTGCGAGAAAGGCCGCCTCTGCCAGAAGCCGCGTTTGAAGCGGTAACAGATCTCGGAAGATTCCGGAGAGCGTCATCACGACGTCGATGCGCG
>JBCBLJ010000178.1:0-11814 GCA_038520195.1 Planctomycetota bacterium | reverse complement strand
TCGTTTGATTGGGAGTCGGTCGAGGGGATGGTCGTGACGCTGCCCTACCCAATGTATGTCGTCGACACCTATGACCTCGTGCGTCGAGGTCGGTTTGTCCTCGCGAGTGAACAACAGCGGGTGCCGACCGATGTCGATCAACCTGATCGAGCGGGTTTCCGCAAAGCCCAGCAGGTCATCAAGTCCGCGCGCATCACGGTCGATGACGGCATCACGACTCAAAACAAATTTCCAATCCCGCTTCTCCCTGAGATTGGAAAGCAGTGGGAGACACTTCGATTTGGTTCCCGCGTAACCGATTTGACCGGGGTCGTCACGCAGTACAAAAGAGACTACTTCCTCATTCCAACGGAACGGATGCAGCTTCAGCCGCAAGCCCGCCCCGGACGACCATCACTCGGCGAAGCAGATTTGGTCGTCGCAAGTTTCAATGTGCTGAACTTCTTTACGACGATCGACAACGGTTCGAACGGTGCCCGCGGCGCCGACAATGCGTCGGAGCTTCAACGTCAACGCGACAAGCTCGTTGCAGCGATCATCGACTTGAATGCCGACGTGATCGGATTGATGGAACTGGAGAACAACCTGCAGGCCGAACAGGACCTCGTCAACGCACTGAACCAACAGTTGGGCAGCGACGCCTTTGCGGGCTGCGGCCTTTCCTCCGGTTTCAGCGAAGCACCGGGTGCCAGCAACAAGATCCGCGTCGGGATGATCTATCGCAAGGATCGGGTGGAGCAAGTGAACGAACTAAAACACGTTGATAACCCGGCCTTCTTCAACGCCCGGACGCCGCTGGTCGGCGAGTTTAAAACTGTCAATTCCGATCAGTCGTTCACCTTGATTGTCAATCACTTCAAGTCAAAAGGGGCTAGCGATGCGGAGGGGAAAGATCGTGATCAAAACGATGGACAATCTGCCTACAACGCGTCACGCACGCGACAAGCAAAGGCGATTACGAACTTCGTTGAAGGAATCGTCCGGTCGGGCCAGCCGAATGTTTTGGTGATCGGTGACCTCAATGCCTATCGATATGAAGACCCGATCGATGTCTTGCGCGATGCCGGCCTCGTCGACCTTTTGGAAACGAAATCGCAGGACCCATTCCCCTACACTTTTGTGTACTTCGGGCAGGCGGGTTCATTGGACCAGTCGTTTGCGACCCCGGGATTGGCCGCGTCGGTAACGCGAGCCGAACCGTGGCACATCAATGCGGCCGAGCCAAGGTCGCTCGACTACAACACCGAATTCAATCCCGACTCGTTATACCGACCCGATCCGTTTCGTTCCTCCGACCACGACCCGGTCTTGATCGGGATCCGTTTTCAATAGCGGCCCAGCAAGAGTTCATAGAGTTGGGTGTAACGATGGCCCATGACGCGATAGTCGTAGTGTTGTCTCACGAATTCGTGCCCAGCGCGACCAAGTCGATAGGACAGGTCCTCGTCGTCGAAGAGTCGTTCGATTTGACTGGCCAGTGAGTTGATATCCACACCATAAAAGCGGTCGATTCCCTCGGTGTGCGGCTTTCTCACCGGCAAACCAATCTGCGTTCCATTGCGGCTTGGCTGTTCCAAATAGACTTCGGCCGCGCCGATCGACTCCGTGATGACGCACGGTGTTGCCGCGAGGAAACTCTCACAGGCCGCGAGATTGAACGGATCGTAGTGGCTCGGCACCGCGGTCACATTGCCAAATGCCAAGATCGACAGGAGCCTTTCGGCGTCGTCAACCCACCCCGTGAACAACAAATACTCCTCCGCGTGCGCTCGATCGAATCGGCACAGTTCGATGCGTCTTTCGCGTGAAAAGTGTCCCACGATGATCGCGCGGACTCGACGATTGGGTCTTCGGTGATAAAGCCGACCGACCGCCTGCACCAATTCGCTGATTCCTTTTGACGGGTCGTCGCGACCGACGAAGATGACCTTCTGGTCACTCGGAAGAAATCGGCTGGCAGATTCGTGCTCCGCTCCGCCATGAAAGCACAGCAAACCGTCTCGGTGGTATTCGTCCAGAAGTTGATCGACGCTGGAGGGGTCATGGCGAACGATCGACGTGCCGTTGTAAATATGCGCGAGGTTGTTTTTTCCATTGGGGTGGAAGGCACGCAGGAGCCGTGACCCACCTTTGTACAGGCTGACAACCGCATCGGCATCTTCCTGTTCCGTTTCCCAAAGGTTGAGCTGCGAAACGACATACCAAACGTGATCGATCGCACGATCGAGAACAGCGGGCGGTACACCCTGGGCGATCAATCGATCACGCGCCGCTCGCACATGTTTTTCAACGATCGGCGGCAGATCGGCCTCTGCACCGAGCAGATGCGCGCGTTCGTCGGGTGGCAGTGCGAGAAAGTCGATGCCCGTCAATCGCATCAGCCGATCGAGGCCGCCTTGAAGATCGTCATGGCGAGTTCGCACCAGCTTCGGGCGAAAACCGGTGGCTCGTTCGATGTGGTGCTGAAGCGTTCGATAGGAATTGTAATCGCCAGATCGCGCGTTCGGCCCTGGGATCATCAAGTCAAAGTGTGTGTGGATGAGACTCACACTTTGAAGATCAATCTCGATGGGGTCCGCGTCAAGCAAGTGAGTGAGACTCTCAAACCTCCCGGCGCGATCGGTCGCGTCGCGCCATTGAAACGGTTGGCTGGAGTCGATCCGTGTCGCGTAGATCGCGTCGGGATGTTCGTCCTCCGAAAGCACCGTCGCGGGATAGAGGAGGACAACGTCCCAGCCTTGCTCGTTGAGAGAAAGCGTCAGGTCGTGCGTGACGCTACTGATTCCGCCTCCGCGTGGATCCGGCCAGCAAGCGAACTGAAGGACCGTGTGGCGTCGTTCGCTAGATCGCGACATCTCGCAAAACTCAGTAGCTGTTTCCCATCATGAACGTATGGAGATTGTAATCGTGCACTAAAGGCATTGCGCCAAAAACCGACCGGTATGAGACTTCTTCGATGCGGCGATGTCTTCGGGTGTACCCGTCGCCATGATGCGACCTCCCTTGTGCCCGCCTTCGGGGCCGAGATCGATGACATAGTCGGCGGTCTTGATCACGTCCAAATTATGCTCGATCACCACAACGCTGTGTCCGTTCTCGACCAACCGATTGAGGCTCTCGAGCAACCGATCGATATCGGCAAAGTGCAATCCGGTCGTGGGTTCATCAAGGATGTACAGGTTGTGTTTTCCGCGTTTGAGTTTGCCCAGTTCCGTCGCCAGTTTGACTCGCTGAGCCTCGCCACCGCTAAGAATGGTGGAGGGGTGGCCGAGTTTTAGATAGCCGAGACCGAGGTCATGAAGGACGCCAATCTTTCGCACGATGGCCGGTTGGTCGGCGAAAAACTCGACGGCGTCTTCAATCGACATTTCCAGGATATCGGAAATGTCACGCTCTTGATAAGTGATTTCCAGCGTTTCTTGGTTGTACCGAAGTCCCTTGCAGGTCGGGCAAACAACTTCGACATCGGGCATAAAGGAAAGCTGTGTTGTGATGGTGCCTTCGCCGCTGCATTCCTCGCATCGTCCGCCTTTGACGTTGAAGCTAAATCGTGAAGCGGTGTATTGCCGCTCCTTCGCGGCATCGGTGTCGGCAAAGAGCTTGCGAATCGCGTCATAAATTCCGACGTATGTCGCCGGATTGGAACGCGAAGATCGGCCAATCGGCGACTGATCGATATTGATCACGTCGTTGATGTGCTCGTGGCCCGTCAATTCATCGTGATCGCCGGAAAGGACACGGCTGTCGTGGATCAGTGAATAGAGTTTCTTGTACACGATTTCATGGACGAGCGAGCTCTTGCCGGAACCCGACGCGCCAGTGATGCAGACGAATCGTTCGAGTGGAATGTCAACATCGACATCGCTGAGATTGTTTTGCCGTGCCCCACGGACCGTCAGAAACTTGTCGCATTCGCGTCGCCGCTGAGCGGGAACACCGATCACCCGCTCACCGCTGAGGTACTTTCCGGTAATCGACTTTTTGTGTGACATGATCGCGTCGACGGAGCCTTGGGCAACGACCTTACCGCCATGGACGCCCGGCCCCGGCCCGATTTCGACCAGATGATCCGCAGCGCGGATCGTGTCTTCATCATGCTCGACAACGATCACAGTGTTGCCGAGATCGCGCAGTCGGCCGATGGTTTGAATCATCTTGGCGTTGTCTTTGGGGTGAAGCCCGATGCTGGGCTCGTCGAGGACGTACAGCATCCCCATCAGCCCCGAACCGATCTGTGAAGAGAGTCGGATTCGCTGGGACTCACCCCCCGACAACGTCGAAGACCGGCGATTGAGGTTGAGATAGTCCAATCCGATCGCGATGAGGAGTTCGAGCCGCCCCGTA
The DNA here is from genome assembly GCA_038520195.1 of Planctomycetota bacterium. GTDB lineage: Bacteria > Planctomycetota > Planctomycetia > Pirellulales > Pirellulaceae > Stieleria. Next base: position 7,470 of record JBCBLJ010000178.1, on the reverse strand, counting down.
ACTTCTTTGAGGATGATCTTTGCCACGGCGCGATGCCGCGCCGTGGGCTTGATCTTTTTGAGAAAGTCGAGCAATTCAACCAAGTGCAACTGACCCAATTCGTAAATGCTCTTTCCCGAGACAGTGACGAGCCGACGCGCTAACTTCAGTCGTGCGCCTTTACATTCCGGGCAGTCAAACTCGACCATCACCTTCTTGAGATGTTCGTCCATTCCGGTGTTGGAGGTGCCTTGCTTTCGATACCAGTGGTAATGGTGCTCGAGTTGGTTGATGACGCCGTTGTATTTGATCTCCTTACCCTCGTGCTGCTTTCCTTGTTTGGCACCGGGCGGTAACACCACCTTGAATTTCTCTCCCTTGGTCCCGTGCAGCAGGATTTCAACGTGATCCGCCGGCAGTTCTTCATAAGGCGTTTCGAGATCGATGCCGTAGTGTGCGGACAAACTGTGCAATATCCGACCACCCCAGCTGTCACGGCTATTACTGAGCGCCGCTTTGACGAACGCTCCGTCGGCGAGTGAGCGAGTGGCATCGGGGACCAGCAGCCGAGGATGGACCCGCATCGATGTGCCGATGCCGGCGCATGTGGGGCACGCGCCCGAGGGGTCATTGAATGTGAATTGTGCCTGGTTCATTTCGCCGGCAACGACATGGTGATTTGCGCATCCGAATCCGTCGTAGAACTTCTTCAACTTGGGACTGAGTCGTTTTGGCTTGACAATGTGGAAACTCAGCAGCCCGTCACCGAGTTTGAGGCCATGTTCGAGCGAGGCGATCACTTGCGACTCGATTCCTGCGCCGATCACAAAATGGTCGACAATCGCTTCGACGGAGTGTTCTTCGTCTTCGTCGAGTTCAATGTGCTGCCCCAAATCCGCCGGTTTTCCATCGATTCTCGCGTGGCGATAGCCGTTGACTCGAATCTGTTCGAACAGATAGTCGTAGTCTTCGCCGTAGATCTTGAAGACCGGCGCACGGACCTCGACTTCCGTTCCCTTCGGTAACGACAGGAGGTGTTCCATCATCTGATGGGGCGATCGGACTTCGATTTCGCATTCGCACATGGGGCAGTGTGCGGTCCCCATCGTCGCGAACAGCATCCGCAAATAATCGGAGATGTCGGTCATCGTTCCGACAGTTGAGCGGGGATTGCTCCCGATTGTTTTCTGGTCGATCGAAACAACCGGTGAGAGCCCGTTAACGAAATCGACGTCGGGCTTTTTCAGTTGTCCGACAAATCGTTTCGCAAACGTCGACATGGAGGCCAAGAGTCGACGCTGGCCTTCCGCATAGATGGTGTCAAATGCAAGCGATGACTTTCCGGAGCCGCTGACGCCGGTCACCACGGTCAATGAGTCACGTGGTATTTCGAGCTTCACGTTTTGGAGGTTGTTCTCGCGAGCACCTTGAACTTCGATCGTCGTTCGCATGTTGCAGTTCTTGTTGTTGCCTCTAATCCCACCATGGAAGCGTGTAGGCCAGTTTCATCAGGCATCCATCAGGTAAGCCGGTTCCTCGAGTTCTTCGCGGCTTCGCTTCGTCAGCTTGAAGGGGGCCGACAATTTTTCCAAGTGTCCTTGTCGCTCCAACCAATCGCACGCCGATTCGATGTGCCAAGGATAGACTTCCGAGAACGCGAAGTGGTCGCTGATCTCCGAAAGCGGCACCACGCGGGGGTTCTTCTTGAAATAGTCGAACAACGGTTTGAGGTGAGCGCGATACGTGTCGAGTAGATAGCCTTCAATTGCCTGCAGCGCCGTCTCGAGGACTCGCTTGTTCTTGCGTTTCGCCAACACATCGAGATAGATCGTTTGAAACAGCTCGGGCGCTCCATCGATCGCTCGGTAGATCACATCCTGTTCGCAGATTTCTCCACGCCGAATGATCTCCGTGTGAGCGACGCTGTGAGCCGCCCAAACGATTTCTTGGCTGGCGAGTTCGATGTCCTTCTTCAATGCCAGACGTTTCTCCGCGTGCCGATGGGCGTGAATCGTCCATGTAGAAAAGGTCACCAGTTCTCGCTGCTGATCCTTGGTCGCTAGCGTGTTTGCGGTTTCAAACCAGTTGGCGATCGAAGGGTCGTCGCAGTAAACGATTTCACGGACGGCAAACAGATTGCAGGAGAACGCCGTTCGTGAGGTTCCTTCGACCATTTGTTTGAAGCGACTGCGTGGAATCACTTCAGCGTGGATCGTGAGATTCTCCTCGACCAGGATGCGGAAGATTCGTTCCGCATTTCCGTCGCTTCGCAGACGTTTGCTGACACCGTCGGCTTCGATCATCCAAACCGAAAGCGACTCCTTCGACCAAATGGTCTCTTCGTTCAGGCTTCCGACCAATACAACGGCGAGAATGTATCGGTCTTCGCTCACGCGTCGAATCAGTTGGTCGAGCGCCCCGCGAAACCGCTCGACCTTTTCCCGATTGGATTCTTGCATTCGATCTTTCCAAATGAGGTGAGAGCAGTTTAAGAGCCCGCACCGAGGCACAACAGCCTGTCTCCACGATGTCGCAACAATCCCCGATAGATCGCTGAACGCTAGATCAACAGTGTTGTCGCACAAAAGAGCGGCGTTGATTGGTCGCAGAGCGATCGTCGATGGATCCCCGCGTGGGCGTCGCTTACAACGGGGCCTAGCGACTGAGGCTCTCGCACAATTCCCCCGGAAACCTGTCCCATGCAACTTCGAAGCGTCTTCTCTGTGTTGGTCTTCTCTCTGCCAGTGTGCTTGGCCGCGACGGCGGATGATCCGAGACAACAAGCACTTCCCGGATCGGAGGCATGGAAGGTTGTGAAGTCTACCGAAAACAGCACAACCTGGCTGGAGAAGCCGGGCAACTACATGATCGTGACCGATCACGACGGTGAGCTCACCTACCCGCTCGATGATGTCGACGCGCTGCGATCGAGCGTCCGAAAGCAGGCCGCAAAGGAAAACGGTGGGCTCGTTGAAGCCGTCCTCGTCCAACGGCGCGGCAAGACGGTTGGTTACTTCATCACCAAAGACGTTTACAAGAACCTCAACGGCTATCGATATGTCGGCCGCTGCGTCATCCCCGGTGATGGCGGCTGGCGAGAGATCCGAATGGAGTCACTGCCCGTGGGGACGACCGGAATGCGTGAGGCCGTTTTGGCAGCCCGACTCAATCTCTATGCCAACATGAAGATGGAACCGGTCCCTCCACAAGCACCCCCGACTCCTGGGCCAGCGATCAAAGCGAAGAACGGAAAGCCGCAGGAGAGGATCCAAGGTTGGTTCTTTGATCCGTACGACTCACGGTTCGATGCATCGGCAAATTACACCAAGACTGATCGTGCCGAATACGATGGGATGTTTCCGACGCATCACCTGAGTCGGCTTCGTCAGCGTTTCCCGGAGTTGCTCGGCATCGAGCTGCAAGATTCGCCCGCGGACGGAAAAGCAGAAAGCAAGCTGCTCAAGCAAGCGATGGTCGACGTGACGGTGGAAGTGATGAAAGAGCGTGTACCAAACGTCGAGATGAATCGAGTGAAATCGTCGATTGAGCGGGCCATCACTGCGTTTCGCGCGAACGATCGCGACTTTCTGAGAACCTCCACGGACGACGAGGCTCGACTCGCAAAAGGCAAAACGCTGGACTCGTCCGCGAGCCGAATCAAAGCCGCAAAGGCATTTCTTACGGAGTTCGACATACAGCTCGCGGGACCGACCGTTTCCCTGTTGGAAGCGCACGAACAAGGGAAGCTCTCCGGTGTGAACACCGAATTACTCGCGCACCTACTCGCGGCGCAGGTCGCTCAAGCCCGCAAGGCTCTCGAGAACTGAATGCCGGTCTTGGTGGATCAACGAAACGACCGGAGGGTCAGAAACAGAAATCGCGCCATCAAGTAAGACGCTTTGCAAGTCCGATACGGCTGCGCAGTGAAGTGTCTCCGCGGCCACAGAATCAGCTCTTCTCGGCGTTCAGCACAGTCGCGTCGTAGAGCCGCGTGGGCCGACGCCGGCACGCGGGCAAGTTAAACGAACGCCGGCTCCTCCTCGAGAGAGCAAGCAGCTGCACGAACTGCTCGGTCGTCGTGGTCTTGAGAGGCCATCATCTGAAACGGGTACGGTCGAGCACGACCAAGCCCCAGATTCCGAACGGCATGCCGAGCACCCAAAATGGCGAGCAGCAGCAAGGGATCGACGCGAAGATGCAGGCGGCGGTACAGCTGGCTTTGTTTCGGCGCTGGGTCATCGAGTATCCGCCGAACACGATCAATGCATGAATCGCCGCAAGAGCGCATGACATAATCAGCCCGCTGACGACTGCTTCAATGGGCGCGTTGGCCTGAGCGTTCGCGTTGACGACCCGAAATACGAAGTTGAGCAACAAGACTCCGCACCAAAGGCTTGAGAGTGTCATCAAGGCGACACCGGGAACGAGCAGCGGGTTTCCGTCTCCGGGTAACGCATCGACCTCGCTCGTGAGCGTGGTCGCTGCATAGGGGTTAAGAGCTTCCTCAATCGGTGATGGTGGGTCCTCGTGGCTCGGAGGCAACTCCGGTTGTGGCGCGACGATGACGCTCCCGCAGCTGGAACATCGCACCTGACGTCCGGCGTGAGTCTCGTCGACCTGAATCAGACTTTGACAGTGGGAGCAGTGAAATTGGAGCATCAGGGGATGGTTTGAGGGATCGCGCGTGTCCGATCGAGTTTAACAGCTTCGACGTTTGGTGCTGATGGCAATCCCCTCGGGCGGCCACGAATCGAATTCGCGAGGCCCGAACCTTGTCAGAATCTGGATGTTAGCCAAACTGACGCACCACTTTTCCTCTACCTCTGTCCTGTGTGTCGAGACACCATGCAAGTCCGAAAGGCCGTGATCACGGCCGCTGCCCCCGACCAAAGTCGAATTCCGACTCAACAATTGGTCAATCGAGAAGGGAAAGACAAATCCGCATTGCAATTGATCGTCGAGGAGATCCTCTCTTCGGGGGTCGAGGAAATCTGTGTGGTGATCCGTCCCGATGACCAAGATGTGTTTGAACAGGCCGCGGGAGACCTGATCGGAAGTCTTCACTTTGCGACCCAACAGAGTCCCGAGGGCTACGCCCATGCGCTACTTCAGGCCCGCGACTTTGTTGATGACACGCCGTTTCTGCATCTCGTCGGCGACCACCTGTACCTCAGTGCCGCACGGCAGTCATGCGCAAAGCAATTGATCGACGTCGCGGCGGAATTCACTTGCTCCGTCTCGGCGGTGGAGGCAACGCGCGAGAACAAACTTCCGTACTTTGGGATCGTTTCGGGCACTCGTCTGTCACCTCGCGAGGGTGCCTTTGAAGTCCAAAGAGTCTGTGAAAAACCGACGCCAACGCTGGCCGAACAAGAGTTGGTCACTCCCGGGCTACGTTCGGGTCACTATCTCGGCTTTTTTGGCATGCACGTTTTGACCGGTGACATTTTCGATTCCTTGCATCAAGTTCATTCCGACCCGGCGATCCCGCGCGCGACGTTGAGCGATGCTCTCGATGCGTTTCGAACTCGGCATCGATACCTCGCCTTTCAAGTCGCCGGAACACGCTACAACCTCGGCGTCCCATATGGACTCTTGATGGCCCAATTAGCGATCGCGCTCTCGGGCCGCGACCGCGAACAGATTCTCTCCGAAATGGTTGAACTGCTTGCGCAGCGTTCTCCAGCGACTCTCGGCCCGAGTGAGCAGAAAGCATGAGTCGCCTCATCGAGATCATTCGCTCTCAGGACGACGCTGTTCGACATCAGTCACTCGAGTCGGTCGTCCACGGGAACACTTCAGCGGAGTTGCTTGATCACTGTACGGCTTTGGAGAGGTTTCGCCGCAACGAACCGAACTTGTACGCCCGAGTTCGAGCGTTGTTTTTCTTGGCCGCGATCTATCGCTACCACTTGCCGCCGCGATTGGAATCGGAGCAGGTCACGAGCAAAGGCTTGATACCGTTCGATGGCTACGAACATCTGTTAGCACGGCGCTTCGGCGAAGCCATCGATTCATTCTTGATGGACCAATTGAATGACGGTCCCAGCGATGCGTTGGCGAGCGCACTCGCGCAGGCATATCACCAACTTGGATTCCAAACGCTCGCCGATCAGGTGCGTCGCAGCGTCCGAACGGTTCGCGGGAATCAGTGGATGTTTCGCATCGGACACCCCGCCGATCATCCGCTTCGGCTACGACGCGAATTGCTCGATGCCGATCCAGTATCCAACACCTTGCCGTTGTTGCAGGAGAGTACCGCGGTCCGGATGGACCTTTCGCATAGCGCCTGGAGCGACATCTTTTTCCTTGGAATGGACTATCCAAGTGGCGCAAGGGTCCTCAACATTTCGGTCGACCTCGGTGTTCAGGGACGCGATTCTCGGCCGCGGCCGCCCATCGAAACCTATCTTCGTGTGATCGATCAGCCGGTGTTTCGACTCGCGAGCGTCGACCTCAAGGCGACCGCCGATGTCACTACGATCGGTGAGATGTTTGATTTCGCACGCGACTACCTGGGTTTGCTGAAAGCCGCGGTCATCGCTGCGGGCGTTGTTCCGCCCGGACTCGAAGGTTGCGGCCGACCGATGCATGAGTTGCTTCAGCGTTTGGTGGGTCCCGGGATGGGGCTCGAGCTGGTCAGCAAAATCAATGACATCCCCAAAGGTTCTCGGTTGGCCGTCTCAACCAACTTGCTCGGTTCACTGATCGCCATCTTGATGCGCGCTACCGGTCAAGTCCAGTCTTTGACCGGTGGACTAACGGAGAACGAGCGACGTCTCGTCGCGGCCCGTGCGATTCTCGGTGAATGGATCGGCGGCAGCGGCGGAGGATGGCAAGATTCCGGCGGTGTCTGGCCGGGCATCAAGCTGATTTGTGGCACCGAATCGAGCGAAGGTGATCCCGAGTTCGGGGTCAGCCGAGGACGCCTGATGCCCGTTCACGAGGTTTTTGATGACAACCGCGCGAGCCAGTCGACTCGGCAAAAGCTCCAGGACTCGCTCGTACTCGTGCACGGCGGGATGGCACAGAACGTCGGACCGATCCTCGAAATGGTCACCGAGCGATACCTGTTGCGAAGCGAAAGAGAATGGGCCGCGCGGCACGAAGCCACGGAGATCCTTGACGAGGTCGTTGCCGCGATCGAAGCCGGTGACATTCAGCGGATCGGTGCGGCGACAACGCGCAATTTCGAGGGCCCACTACAAGCCATTATTCCGTGGGCCACCAATCGGTTTACCGACCGAATGATCACCGCCTGCCGCGAAAAGTACGGCGAAGCGTTCTGGGGGTTCGTCATGTTGGGCGGCATGTCCGGTGGCGGGATGGGTTTTCTGTTCGATCCATCGATCAAAGCCGACGCGAGCCATTGGCTTCAGCATCAACTGGTGGAGGTCAAGTCGGAAATGGAAACCCATCCCGCCACCGGACATGCCGCCCAACATGACGAACCCCCAGAACGCTTCGCCGTACTTTTCGCGGCAGGCGGTG
>JBCBLJ010000791.1:0-3917 GCA_038520195.1 Planctomycetota bacterium | reverse complement strand
TGAGCGAGGGATTCCAGCCTTTCCCTCGCTCACGCGTCGGGTTGCCAAGCAAGATCAATTCGTTCCCGCAGCACTAGCGTGCGGGTCCGCACTAGCGGCTCGACGAAGCGGAGCAAGCTCGGCCCACTGAGTCTTTCAACTCGGTACTCCTTAGGATTGCAACCAAGCGTTTGTCGGCCCACTCCTCTGGCGATCTCCTGGGCACGTGCCAAGGGCCTTTGCGGGCTTGTCCTTTGAAGAAGGGAGATGGCTTTGGTAGCTTGTCGAAGGTGGTAATGATGATGTTCCTTTTGAGGGAACAAAAAGATCAGCATGCCATGTCGACCAAGTTTCTGCGGATCAAGCCGATCGCACGAGCTATGCGCGCAGGGGCTTTCTTGAACAAGGCGTTGCACGTGCGGCCGAATGTGCTTCTACTGAAAATGAGCAAATCGCGGCCGCCGTGTGATTCGTGGACGTTATCGTGACGAAGAACTTAATTCCAATGCCAATGAGTGACTGGCAACAGAAGTTGTCACAAGTTTTGGCCGACACGCTTAACGCCTCCCGCCCGGCGTTGACCGGCGATACGTTGGTCATGCTTGCCGTTGACTGTCATCCATGGGATGGCGGACTCTACGTCGCTGTTTTGACGCAATCGGAAGTGGAGACAGATTCGTCGCTCGCGGACCCCGCCGAGATGGCAGCCTGGAAGCATTATGACTTTGCCGAATCACTCAGCGAATTCAATGTCGACTCATTGTGTGAGACGATGAAGAGCGACTACTACGCGACCGAGAACTGCGATCAGACTGCGCGCGGTTATCTGCGGGCTTGTGCGGCTGCACTTGCCGACAATAGGGTTCGCTCGGCGTTGCAGGCGTATGTTCTTCGGGATGCCTTCCGGGTCAGTGTGACGCATCCGGACGATCGAACCGAGTACTGTGCCACACAAACAACACGACTACGATCGGATGGACGATGAGTCGACGAGTCCTGGTTCTTGGAGTGGTTGATCACTTGCGTTGACCGCGTGATCGACGACGTTACGTCAAAGAGGTGCAATCAAGTGGGGCTTTGGGTTCACGCCGTTTGCACAAAAAGCGCAGCCAACGCGTTCAGCTACTTTGACGCGTTCGTTGAGTCGCTCGATTTGATCGAGTTTGAGATCGAATTGGGAGGCATTCCTGGATTCGATGCGGAGCAAGTTCGTTCGGCGATGCAATTGGAGATCGCTCCGCCAATGCCGCCGCCATTTGACACCGCATGGTGTGCGATCTCGTATGGGAAAGGAACGCATGACGGGTTTGCACTTGAGCGTTTTGACGATCCGGAGCGAATCTCAAAAATGGTTGAGGAACTTTCTGATACGACTTCAACTCAGATCTCACGGGAATCTCACAGAATGATCGAGAGGATTTCAGGCTTGGCGTGTGAGCTGATCTCGAGTCGATTACCCTTGTCTTGCAAATCCACACTGTGTGGCCCACTGGCGCGAGAGACGGCGATTTGGCTTGCGACGGTCGGTGGCGGATTGGCCGTGATTGATGGCCACTGGTTTGATCCAATTGAAATGCGTTGGCTAGAATAACTTAATCCGGTAGGGACGCCCCTTTCGGGACGCCCTCGGGGACTCTCACCCCACAACAATCACGCCATAGCGGGTGGACCAAGTGGATGCACGTGAGCGGCCGGGTTGCGAGTTTGTACGAATCGCGGCCGCCGTGTGACTCGTGCCGTTCTGCTTACGAATATGCAAAAGATTCTTTGGAACTCGGGTGACTACACCTTCTTTGATTTCGAGACGTACGAGTTCTATTGGAACGCGTCGATTGAACATCACGTCCAACGTCTAGAGTACGCCAGTCCGTACATCGAAGCCGTTACGAACGATTTGGTCGAACTTGCGATATCGAATAGCTCGGTTTGTCAACGAATTAGAGAACGGGCTTCGTCGCTTTCGGTCACACAAGGAACAGGCGTTGGAAGATCCGAGCGGGACTGGGAACTCCACTTTGCGGTTCTCAATGGACTCAACTTTTCTTCGACGCTTGAGTTCCGCGAGAAGGAAGGAACGCTGCAGGTCCGTGGACGTTCGATTAACGAGCGTTCGTTCAGATCAGCGAACTCCCACTTGCTAAGCAGCTTGTTCGCGAGTACGTCAGAACCCACATGACTTGGAAAGCCAAGCAGAACACGACATGAACGCAGAGCCAGCGACCGCGCGTTTTACGGTGGACCATCAATCGCGGCGGCTCGGATATGCCCGCCCCAATCGCAGCGGCCTGTCACGGCGGTGCCCGCTCGGAAACGCTCAAAGAAACATCCAGCGGTCCTCTCCAGGAAAAAATTCGATGCCCTGATCCAATGTACCGACAATCTTACAGCTGCCGCCTTATCAGCCTTTTTCCGCTAACTTCGCGATTGCTTTCGACAACGATTCGCTATCGGAATGCATCGTGAGTCGTTCACGGCTCCCGAACGCCGCGGCGACTCGTGTTGGCAGCGAGGCCTTCGATCCCACCACGTCAACTTGGCGTCCGGCTGAAAGTGAGACCAATCCTTCGAAACCGAAGTATTTGAGTGCTCCAGGTACGAACATCGGATCATCCTGCCGTTCCAACGAACCAAACTCAAAGCCGTTGGCATCGATGAACGCGCGGTCAACGGCGTCACCGGCCTGGCTGCGAGCTGCTGCGACGATCGGGCCGGCAACACGCCCCAATCCGACAAGGTGAATCACTTCACTCTCGCCTTTGGCGAACGCGACCGTGGTCAGGACGTCGTGCACGCGCTGCACGAACAGCGAATGGTTGTAACCGTACGTGTAGCCAGAAAAGACTCGCCAGCCTTTGTCGCTGCCGGGCTGGAACCACATCCGCTGAGCCTCCTTTTTCTGCTGGAACAATTCCAACGAAAGCACATTCCAGCCTGAGTCGACGAGTTCAATCACTCGCGGATCGAGCTTCCCGTTGGCAAAGAAGTCACCGTCGTCGCTCAGCCAGATGACCGAGCCACGCTGCGGCGTCTGCTTCGCGCGGATTTGAGACACGACGACGGCCTCACCTTGACGTGAAACGACGCCGAAAACGGCGCTATTGTCGTTGCCGGAGCGTACACCAAGCGGAGCATACGCGACCTCACCGACCTCCTCCAATCTTCGACCCAGAATCGTCTCCCAGGCACCTCCGACGATCCGCTGATACTCCGCCGCGTCGTCGGCTGACTCGGGCACCAAAGCGGCCAGTCGTTCGTTGGAGTCTTCAGTGGCAAGTTTCAGTAGCTCGACTTCATGTGAGTCACCGATCGCGTTGCCGCTCGGCGCAGGATGATCCTCCGTCCAAACCGTTGCTTCGTCGCGGGACAGTGGAAGGTAGTCGCGCTCGAGCACCGGCTCTTCGAACCCGAGTCCAAAATGTCGGTTGAAGAATCCGTACATCACCGTTCGGTTGACGTGGTTGTAGTTGTGCGTGAATTCGGTGTGGAACGCTGCCGTCAATCGATCTTCGAACCCGAGCATTCGATAGAGCTCTTTGAGTTCCGGGAATCCTTTTTCCTTCAGTTCAACCGTCCAATCATCCGCGGCCGTCATTCCCAGTGGTCGCGGCGCGGTTGCGGCAGCGATATCGACGTTTCCTTGATCGATCCGAAGGTAGGGCGCGTTTTCGCAAGTGCAGCCGCCTTGCATCGACGTCGAGACCATCACACACGGCATCGAAGCGGTGATTCGCTCGTCGATCGCGCTCAGGATCATCGACTGGGTGCCGCCGCCGCTTCCACCGGTAACGCCAACACGAGACGGGTCAACGTTTGGAAGTCCCAAGACGAAATCCAGTGCGCGGATCGAATTCCAGGTCTGTAGCCCCATCATATTCTGAAGTCGCAACTCGGCTTGGGCGCTGAAAAAGCCCCATCGTTCTTTGCGGTCCAGGGAGGAC
>JBCBLJ010000527.1:0-5993 GCA_038520195.1 Planctomycetota bacterium | reverse complement strand
CTTTCGCGTCAGTGGACGACACTCGTGCTCGACGAAGCCCAGTTCATCAAGAACGCTCAGACCAAAACATCACGCGCCATTCGCGACTTGGATGCCGACTGGCGCGTCGCACTTTCGGGGACGCCCTTGGAGAATCACCTCGGGGAGTTGTGGAGCCTGATGCGCACGATCAGCCCGGGGCTGCTCGGTTCTTGGGATCGATTTCGAAATCGATTCGCCGATCCGATCGAGCGACACAAGGATGCCGAGCGGCGGAATTCATTGGCCCAGTTGGTCCGTCCGTTCATTCTTCGGCGGACCAAAGACACGGTACTCGATGAGTTGCCGCCGAGAACGGAGATCACGCTTCAGGCTCATCTAAGCGCCGAAGAACGAAATCGATATGACGAAGCGCGGATGGCGGCGTTGGCCGAATTAAATGGCGGCGGTTCGGAGAAGCCCGGCGAACACCGCATGCGGACGCTTGCGTGGCTCACAAAACTGAGACAACTCGCGTGTCATCCCCGCTTGGTCGATCGGATGTGGACGCAAAGCAGCGCGAAGTTGGACCTCTTGCGGTCGCTGGTCGAAGAGCTTCGAGAGGGTGAGCATCGAGCATTGGTGTTCAGCCAATTCGTGAAGCATCTCGCGCTCGTGCGTGAAATGCTTGAAGCCAGCGGAATCAAGTATCAGTATCTCGACGGCGCGACCCCGGCAAAGGAACGGCAGCGTCGCGTCGACGCCTTTCAAGAAGGCGAAGGGGATCTATTCTTGATTTCACTTAAGGCCGGCGGGACGGGTTTGAACCTAACGGCCGCGGACTACGTCTTACATTTGGACCCATGGTGGAATCCCGCCGTCGAAGATCAAGCGACCGACCGCGCTCATCGGATTGGACAGGAGCGACCGGTCACGGTGTATCGATTGGTCGCCGCGGGAACGATCGAAGAACAGATTCTCGAAATGCATGCTGACAAGCGTGAGTTGGTTGCCGGCGTCTTGGACGGAACTGACCGCGCGGCGAAGATGGATACCGAGGAGCTGATTCGGTTGATACGTGTCGGCGGCGAATCCTAGCGTCAACCGAATACGACCGTTGGAGGCAGTCGCATGTGGAGTTTTCTCGCGGAACACCCTGTTATGATCGCGCTCATGACAGGCATCGTCGCCGCCGGGCTTGGATATGGATGGCTCGAGTCGGGTGACAATCGCTTTGCCGGATCCGCTCTCGTCGTCGGATTGATGGTCCCCGTGACCTATTTTGTCTGCAACTCGCTCGAAACGGATCGCAAACAGATTCTGGAGATCGTCGCGACGACCGCGGCGGCGATTGAGCGGAATGATCACGAGAGAGCCGTCGCGGTCATCGGCGATTCGAGAACTCGAGATCGAGCTGCTGCGGAGTTGCCCCGCTACGATTTTTCACGCGTTCGCGCCGCAAACATCAAACTCACGATGACACCCGGCAGCTCTCCGCCGGAAGCGCTGGTCGACATCGATGCTTCCGTCGTGGCCAGCCAGGTGAATGGCCCTATCAAAAACCAGCGTGTCGTACGTCGCCTCATCCTGACCTTTACCAAGGTGGACGATCGATGGTTGGTAACCGATTACGAACACGTCTCATTGAATGGGATGCCCGATAACTTCTCCTCTCAAAAACTGTAGTCGAGGATTCCATGTTGAGGATTGACGCCAGGTCATGGGGTCCTCTTGTGCCCATCCTATCTTTGCTTCTCTGCTGCGGGTGCAATAGTGAGCCGACGGACGAAAACGCCAGGTCGATTGAAGACTCGACGGAAACAGACGATCCAGCGACGCCAGGCCCATTGGACGCGGACATGACAAGATCAGTCTTCGGATCATGGAAGCCCGTTTCGGTCGTGATGGCGGGTAACCCCTTCGATCAAGACTTGATCAACACCATGTCGCTTGTCCTCAGCGAAGAGGAATACCTAGCGGAGGTCGATGGCACGCCGGACAGGGGCACGTGCACCTTTGACACCAGCACCGATCCTCAGCGGATACAGATTGTTGGCACCGAGGGACCCAACGCGGGAAAGACGTTTCTCGCAGTGTATGACTTCGCCGACAATGGCGACGTGCGTCTCGCCTATGACCTGACGGGTGCGGCTTACCCGACCGGATTCGAGTCGACGGCAGAGAATGGACTTTTTGTCGTCACCTACCGGCGCGTGAAGTAGTCGAGCGCTTGATTCGTTTGGGATCGGAGGCATTCAATCCCGGTCTGTCGGAAAGGGAACTTGGAAACGCGTTTGCCGTCGGCGATCACGTCTCTCTCGCTCGGAAGAGACCGACGTTAGCTTTCGCGACACTTTTGCAAGATCCCGGCGAGCGCGGGCTCAAGTGATTCCAATCCCTCGATCTCAAGATCAATCACAATCGCGCGCAAAGGCAACCCGCCGAGCCGGTCCCGTCGTACTTTGACCAGATCCTTGTGAGTGCAAAGGACGAGCGACGGGCCGTTTGAATTGCGAACCCATTCCGTCAGCGAGTCGACGCGAGCGCGATCATATTCGGCGTGATCGGGTAGAGCTTTGATGTCCAGCAGTGTGGCTCCCGCGGTCTCGATCGTTCGCCGAAACGCATCGGGATTTCCGATCCCACAGAACGCAACAACTCTGGTCCCAGCAAGCGAATCGATCGGTTCGGTCTGGCCACGATCGTCGAGTAGCCCAACCGGTTTGTGGACCGAAAGCAGAAATGGCAATTCAGGGTTGTGTTTGCTCACGCTGGACTTGATCTGATCGAGCCGTTTCGCATCGACCTGGTCCGAGCGGCTGATGATGACCGCATCGGCTCGGCGAAGGCCCGTGAGTGGTTCACGAAGGAGTCCCCTCGGAAGCAGGTGCCCAAAACCGAATGGACAGGTCGCGTCGACGACCACGATGTCCAGATGCCTCGCGAGCCGGCGATGTTGAAAGCCATCGTCCATCACGATGAGTTGCGATTCCAGTTCCTCCACCGCGATTTGCGCTGCTTGCACACGATCGGGATCTTGCAGGTGTGGGACATCGGGCAAACGCTGATGGAGTTCTTCCGCCTCATCGTTGTGATCGGCGACACCTCGTGCGTAACCACGGCTAACAAGCGCAACGCGAACGCGGCGTTGTCGAAAGTAGTTGGCAAGCAAACAGACGACCGGTGTTTTGCCAGTCCCGCCGGTGGTGAGATTTCCAACGCTGATGACTGGAACGCCACACTCGATTGATTCGCGTCGCCCCGAGTCGAATTGTCGATTACGAATCCGAACGACCAAGCCATACCCGAGGCTTGCGAACCAGAGACCGAATCGGAGAGATGAGCCGAGTAGACCTCGCGAACGCCCATTCATGATCGATCGCAGATCCAATGGCAGATGACCTTCTACGGGTTCTTGGCGTCGCTCGCGCGCAACAGTTTGGACGAGGCAAGCAATGAGACGATGACTCCCAGAAAGTAGGCCGTGTGCACAGACCGGTCAATCTGGCTGGCGGATCCAGTGTTTCTTGGCTCCCTCGGTCGGCCGTCCACCTGCCGGCGGCAAAGGTTGAAGCACCGACACTTCGGGAGCAACCGGTCCGGCCGGATCGGCTGCCAAGGGCTCGTCCGGCGAGCTGGCACTGGCTAGCGTGGCTTGGGGCGCGGCCGACGAAGGACTTTGGGCTGGAGAATCTGCACGCGACGAATTCAATGGCGAGGAGAAACTCTTTTCGGCAAAGCGTTGTTCAAGCTGAGCCAGGCGATCGGACTCGCGCTTCGCCGCGACGACCTCGGCGGTCGCGTTGAACTTGGACTCAAAGACAGAATCGCCTTCCAGGGGAACGGCGAGGTCCTGGTAGGTCAGCGGTAGCGCGAAGCCTGATTCCGGTTGTCTCGCGTTGCGTTCATCTTCGCGAGCTTCGAACAGGACGGGTGCCTGAACATTCTCGGTCACCTCGAGGACCATCAAATCGAGATCCTTCAGGGGCGTGGGGGGACGATCGCCATCGTCCTTGGATTCGGGTGACTTGCGAAACGGGAGGGCGATCAGTGTACCAACCGCCAAAATCGCCAATCCGAGTGTGAATCGATGCACGACAGAACCTGATCGGGGGTTTTCGTCGAGCAGTCCGTGCCACGGGGATGAAAACGCTTCGTGCGCTTTTCGTTGCATCGTCTCATGGCATTGGCTTGGTTGACGATTGGTGCTCACGTCGCGCGTTTTTGTGCGTCGTCGGTCTGGTCGTGATGGCTGCGTCATCCTTCCGGGGTGGGCTACGAAAAGCGGCACTCCAATGATAGGCTTTCATTCTGAGACCATCGAAGTACCCCAGTCGCCGAAAGTCATGGAAGCAGGAATCGTCGGTTTGCCGAATGTCGGCAAGAGCACGCTTTTCAACGCACTCACCTGTTCGCAGTCGGCGCAGAGTGAGAATTATCCGTTTTGCACCATCGAGCCGAACGAAGGGATCGTCAACGTTCCCGATGAGAGGTTGGCGAGGATCACCAAGTACATCGTCCCACAGAAGGTGATCCCTGCGGCCCTGAAGCTGGTCGACATTGCGGGCATCGTCAAAGGCGCTAGCGATGGAGAGGGTCTTGGGAACAAGTTCCTCAGTCATATTCGCCAAGTGGACGCGATCGTGCAGGTTGTCCGCTGTTTCGAAGACCCCGACGTGATCCATGTTTCGGGCAATGTCGATCCCGTCGCCGACATCGACACGATCGAAACGGAACTCGTGCTCGCCGACATGCAGACCCTTGAGAATGCGATGCCCAAAGCTCAGCGCTCTGCGCGCGGCGGGGATAAAGAGGCGAAACTTCGTGTGGCGGCGATCGAGAAGTGCAACGACCATCTGTTAGCCGAAAAGCCGTTGCGGACGCTCTCTCTGGTGGAGGCGGAAGCCATGGCGATCCACAGCTTTGGGTTGATGACCGCGAAACCGATTCTGTATGTTGCCAACGTCGATGAGAACGACCTGGAAGGCAATGACCCGTTGGTCGCCAAAGTTCGTGAGCACGCCGAGTCGACCGGCGCGAACGTCGTGTGCGTCAGCGCCAAGCTTGAGGCAGAATTGGCCGAACTCGACGAGGCCGACCGAGTCGAGATGCTCGCCGATGTCGGGCTGGAGGCGCCTGCGCTGAGCACGATCGCTCGGGGTGCGTACCAAACGCTCGGACTCCAAAGCTATTTTACGGCCGGTGAAAAAGAGGTTCGGGCTTGGACCATCCCCGCTGGCGCGACGGCACCGGAGGCCGCTGGCGTGATTCACAGCGATTTCGAAAAGGGCTTCATTCGCTGCGAGGTGTACACCCTTGAGGACCTGGAAACGTTCGGAAACGAAAAGGAGATTCGCCAGGCTGGTAAACTAAGAGTGGAGGGGAAGGAGTACGTCGTTCAAGACGGCGACATTTGCCATTTCCTCCACAAGATTTAGTCGTCGCTCGGCTCGCTTCTTCGTCGCGTGGCGAATTCGCCGGGCCGGTAACTTGAGGTATCCATGAACAAGATGTTGATCCCCATCCTTTTCGCCCTTGGCACCGCGATCTTCTGGGGCTGCTACGGACCGACTATCGGCAATGCACAGACGCCGCGGCTAGAGGGCAAGCCGTTGCTTCCGCCGGAGGGATGGTCTCCGTTCAAGCCCTACGTGTTCATCGGGATCGCTTATCTGGTGATCGCGGTCGCTGGCGGTCTTGTCATGATGAAGCTCAAGGGTGACAGCTTCTCGTTCTCCAGCGCCGTCAACGGAGTGGATGGGATCACCCATTTCGCGCCCGCCAAGTGGGGTTTCCTTGCCGGTTCACTCGGTGCATTCGGCGCACTTTGCCTCACGACGGCGATGATGACGAGCCGCGGCAACGCGCTGTTGGTCATGCCGATCGTCTTTGGCGGCGCGGTGTCGGTCACGGCGATCGTCTCGATCCTCAAACTGCGGGGCCACGGACCGCTTGAGATCAGCCCGCTGCTCTGGGTCGGAATGGGACTCACCGTCGTCGGCGTCGTGCTTGTTGCAATGAATACACCGCACGGG
>JBCBLJ010001139.1:0-1948 GCA_038520195.1 Planctomycetota bacterium | reverse complement strand
TGGGATCGACGGCGACACGTTCTACCGACTGGATCGAATTGGCACGGTGCTCGACACATTGGTGGTGACCAAGTCCGGAAGCGGTCCCGAACTCGTTGACTTGGATATCTCAGCGACCGGACATTTACTTGCGACCGATCGGTTCGGTGAGGTTTTTCTCACCGACACGAGCTTTTCGTCCGTCTCGCAATTCAATATTGAGATCACCGGCGCCAGCAACTACTTTGCCGCATTCGCCAGCCCCGTCACTGCGATCCCCGAGCCATCCTCGGTGGTCGCGTTGGGCCTTCTCGCCGCTGGAATCGTCCAGCGACGTTCGCGCCGTCGACGACGTTAGTAATCACGGCCGACTCGCTAACGGCTGCGACTGCGATCGTCGGCCAAGAACTGAAACAGAGTCGATTGGAGCCGGGCGACCACGTCAGGGTTTCCGCTTGCCACGCTGTGCGTTTCGCCCGGGTCATCGCCCAAGTGAAACAGCTGAAACGGTGTTCCAAATCGCTTGCCGCGCGGTTGCTCACGTCCGCCCGAACCGTCGCTGAAAACAAGTTTCCAGTCGCCATCGCGAATAGCGAACGTCCCGTTGGCGGAATGGTGAACCACGGGAGGACGTTGAAACTTTTTCGGCTGACCGCGGAAGAGCGGCATCCAGCTGAAACTGTCCGGCGCGGCAACTTTCGCCGGTGGCAGTGTGGTTTCCGCGACTTGGGCCGCGGTGGCAAACAGGTCGACGTGGCAAATGGTTTCATCGCACTTCGAGCCCGCTCCGATCACGCGTGGCCAGCGCGCCAGAAAAGGGACTCGATGGCCAGCCTCCCAGATATCAGCTTTCGTCCCCCTCCAGGGTCCGTTTGCGGTGTGATTGCCTTCGTAAAAGGCCTGAACCGATTCGTCAGCGACGTGATCGGCGTCGTTCGGATTGCTTTGGCGTCTCATGAACGATCCGTTGTCACTGGTGTAGATCACCAGCGTGTTGTCGGCGATCTTTGACTCGTCGATTGCGTCCAGGATTTGACCGACGGTGGAGTCGACTTGAATGACGAAATCGCCGTACGGACCGAGCTCGGTTTTACCCTCGAACCGTGGATGTGGCATCACCGGTTTGTGCGGTGCCGTCAACGGAAAATAGAGAAAGAAGGGTTGATCCGATTGAGCTCTGTCCCGGATGTGATCGGCGGCGGTTTTTGTGAGCGTGTCCAAGCAATCGACGATCGAGAAATCGGAGCCGAGTTCTCCCTTGCGCAAAAACTTTGGGAACTTGATGGCCGGTTGTGTTCGATCGGGGGGCCCGGTGATTTGGTGCCCCTCGACATAGACATACGGTGGAAAGTCCAACGAGGCGGGGATCACCAGTGACTTGTCAAATCCGATGTCGATCGGTGAGTAGTCGAGCTTCTCTTCCCACGCCCACTTTCCTTGAGCGTCCTTTTGAAAACCCAATCCGAGGTGCCATTTGCCGATCACGGCGGTGTGATAACCCGCGGCCTTCAGGTGTGACGCGACGGTCGCCCGTTCCTTTTCAATCAGGGGCGCACCGTAGCCGTTGAGGACACCGGATTTCAGCTCACTCCGCCAGCTGTAACGTCCGGTGAGTGTCGCGTATCGTGTCGGAGTGCAAACGGCGGATGGCGAATGCGCATCGGTGAACGTCATTCCTTCCTTCGCAAGCCGATTCAGATTTGGCGTCGGAATCTTTGACCGTGGGTTAAGCATTTGCACATCGCCGTATCCCATGTCGTCGGCAAGGATGAAGACAATGTTGGGACGCTGCGCCAGGGCGATGTTAACGCCGGAGAGGAGAAAGATCGCAACAAAAGCGAATCGAAGTCGTGTCGGGCTCATGGAAGTGTTTTGCTCTCGCTCGAATCGGGTGGGGAGTCAGGGATTGTGTTTGCGGCCAATGCGGCGGTTAACGATCACTCGCGTCCGGAAGTTCGTTCCGAGAAAT
>JBCBLJ010000232.1:0-10447 GCA_038520195.1 Planctomycetota bacterium | reverse complement strand
CACTCCCTCATCTTGAATGAAGGAGTGACCACGCTGATTGATGGAACGGTGATCGATCCCGACACCAAGTACGCCTCGGCGACAGTCACGCTCAACATCACGCCGGTCAACGACGCGCCCTTCGCGACCAATCACGTCTTGTCCGAAACCGCACCCGGTTCGGGCATCTTGGTCGACAACTCGTTCCGCACGCTCGAAGACACCTCACTGACGATCCTTGCATCCGACTTGCTCGCCGGATCTCTCGGACACGCCAACCCCCAGATCCCGGCCGCTCCATGGGATGAGTCGATCCAGGACAACCCAGCCACGCGTGTCGTGTCCTTGCAGTTTGGCGGAGTGGTGGTCGACCAAAACAACGCGTCCGGCGTTCCCTTCGCAACCCCATTTGGCACGGTCACCGATGTGACCTTCGCCGGCGACACGTTTGTCTCATTGGAGTACCTGCCCAATGAGAACTTCAACGCCGACAACCCGACCAGTTTGACCAGCCTGGACGGTCAAACGCGAGACTTCTTCAACTACACCATCGAGGACAGCGGTGTCGCTGAATTGACAGCCGATCAGGGCGGCGGCTTGTTCCCCGTCACCGCGATGCGCAGCACCGCAGTCGCTCAGGTGTACGTCGCGCCGGTGAACGACGCGCCGGTGCCCGGCAATGATCTGGTCTCCAGTGATGCCGGCGGTACCTGGACACAATTCTTTACAAACATTGGTCTACCCGTTCCGCCGGTGACCGAAGATACCCCTGTCACGATTCCTGCCGCGTTCATCATCGAAAACGATTTGAGTGGCCCCGCCAACGCCACCGACGAGACCGGTGGAATCAATGACAGCCCAACGGTATCGATTAATCCAATCACGTTCACGACCACGCTGGGCGGAACCGTCACTCTGAATCTGCTAGGCGATCTGGAATACACCCCGCCGATGGATCGATTTGGCGTCGACACCTTTGAATATGAAGTCTTGGATCAGGGGCGGACCGAGGATCTTGCCGGCGTCCAGTCCAACGACCCGCTCACCGGACGCGGCACGATTTCAATCCTGATCGATCCCGTGAACGATCCTCCGCTCGCCTTCGATCGGCTCTTCGCCGGCACCGAAGACAACACGATCACGTTCACCGCGGATGACCTGCTCGGTGTCGGGGGCTCGATGCCCGCGCTGCCAAGCAATCAACTCCCGCCGCCGCCAGCCCCATTCGACGAGAGCGCGCAGTCGCTGCGTGTCGTTGCGTTCCGCGACGACGATGAATTCGTCGACGTCGATGATTTATTCGATGCGAACACCGGAACCTTCAGCGACGGGACCCTGACGATGAACACCGCCAGCGGAGGATTGATCGAGTTCAGTTTTGCCGCCGGTGCTTTCGTGAGCGGAGTCTACACGCCGAGTCAGGATTACAACGGCCGCGATCCATTCGCCGCGAACGAACTGTTCCAGTACGTCATCGCCGACGACGGAATCGAAGTCATCCCGGGGACGTCGGATATCGACGGAACGGTGGACGATCGCATCATCGATCTGCCCGATCAGAGGAGCCAGCCCGCGGACGTGACGCTGACGGTCTCCCACGTCAACGATCCCCCCGAGTTCATCTTTGACACCGAAGTCAACATCCTGGAACGCGACGACAACGGCGAAACCACCGTCCTGAACTTCGCTTCGGACATCCGACCGGGACCGCTGACCGCGCTCGACGAGTTGCAACGCGAATCGGTCTTCTTCACTCTCGTCAACAGTGAGTCGACGGTCAGTCCGCCCAACCTGTTCCGTTTGCCACCGGTGTTCAACAGCGATGGAAGCCTGTCGTTGTTCCCGAGTCCTGATTTGTTTGGGACATCCACCCTGGTCATCGATGTCAGCGACTCCGACCCGAACGATCCAAGCTTCGTTCCCCAAACGGTACGGATCACCATGACGGCGAACGTTCAACCAGTGAACGACCCGCCAGCACTTGACCCATCGGTGCTCAACACCTCTTCGACGAATCCGTTGAACCCAGCCGACGACGCATTCGACGTAAGCGCTATGGGCGCATTGACGTTCGTCCTGCCGGAAGACAACACCGGTGCGGGTGGCGCCACCTCGTCTTACGAGATACTTGCGACCAATCCGAACTATACGCCCACGCAGGGTGGCGGGATTTACGAACGGCCTGGCCTGCTCGATCTCTACATTGTCGGGCCGGACAACGAAGCCGGACCCTTCCTCGCCGGTTCGCAAGTGCTGAACGTCGCCAGCTTCTCCGCCACCACCATGCTTGGCGGAACGGTTGAAGCAGTGGTCGATGGCAACGACAACATCACCTCACTGCTTTACACACCGCCGGCCGACTTCAATCGCGACATCGGCGGCCTCGATTCGTTTACCTACACCATCGCGGACGACAGTGTTGTCGGCGGGGAAACGTACTCGCTCTTCAGCGAAGCGCTCGTCGATGATCCGCGCACGGTGAATGGCCGAGTCCTGCTGGATCTTCGCCCGGTCAATGACCGACCCGAATTTGAGTCCAATAGTTTGGACATCGAAATCCCCGAAGATTCAGGACGTCAAAGCCTGAGTGGATTCGCATTCAACATCTCCGCCGGTCCAACCGCGACGGCTGATGACGAAAACGACTTGATCACCGGCCAGACCTTTGATTTCGTCGTTGAGCCGCTTTCCTACGATCCGGCCGATGTCTCGGACTTCTTCGTCTCAGCACCTCGCGTCACCGACGGGGGAACACTGATCTACGAGACCGCGACGGATATCTTCGGAGCGTTTGAATACGAAGTCACGCTAGTTGACAACGGGGATGTGGACATCACCCGTGGAGACCTCAATGCCACGGAACCGGTCACGCTGACCATCAATGTGTTGCCTGTCAATGACGCGCCACGACTCGTCGATGGCGTTTCCCCGCTTAGCTTCAGCGTCGCCGAAGACAATCCGCTGACGTTGTCCGCTGACGGAAGCGCGACCCCGGGCGACCTGCTCGGCTCGTACTTGCCCGGTGCCATCAACGAGATCCCACCGGGTATCGGCGGGGGCCAGACCAACATGATCGTCGGATTCCCGATGACAACACCGCAGGGCGGAACGCTCGATCCGATCCTGGACGTGAACGACGAAACGGTCGGATACACGTACACCCCGGCACCGAATTTTGTCGGCACTGACTTCCTGATCTACTCCATCACCGACAATGGTCAAACGGTTCCCGTCGCCGGAGGCGGTTTGCCGATCGATGACTTCCAATCCACCGAAGTCACGATCCCGATTACGGTCGAAGCCCGCAATGACGCACCCCAATTCAGCCTTGGAAATGACGTCACGGTGACCGAGGGCGATGGGCCGATCGAGATCATCAACTGGATGGTCGGAATCGCGGCGGGTCCGGCGGACGCGTCCGACGAGATCGCCGGCGATGGCGCCCAGTCCCTCACGTTGACGCTGACCGAGATTTCCAACGACATCACGTTTACCTCGGCACCAACGGTGGTGCTCGGCGGCGATGCCGCGACACTACTTTTCGAAGCCGAAGAAAACGCGTTCGGCACCGCGGTCTACGACGCCATCTTGATGGATGACGGAATCCACGACCCCGCCAACGATCAATTCGGCATCACCGTTCATCGCTTCACCATCAGCGTCGCCGCGGTCAACGATCCGCCGACGTTCACCGCCGGTGGCCCCGTCACCGTCGACGAGGACAGTGGCCCGTACAACCAACCTTGGGCGACTGACATCAGCCCCGGACCGGGCGAAACCGACCAAACGGTCGTTGGTTTCGAAGTCGTTGTTCCGGTCGACTCGCAATCGCTCTTCTCGGTTCAACCGACAATTTCACCGACCGGCATCCTTTCCTTCACTCCTGCGATGGATGCCGCGGGACAAGTCGACATCGAGGTGGTCGCCATTGACTCCGAAGGCGGTCGCAGCGATGCGGTGCTCCTGTCGATCACCATCGTCGACCTCAACGATCCGCCGGTGGCCAATGACGATCTGGTTGACACCGACGAGGAAACGGTACTCAACCTCTCTGTCGAAGACCTGCTAGCGAACGACGTCGACCCCGACTTGCTGACCGACGGAAGTGAGTTGCTCACGTTAACGCTGCCCACCAGCTTCACCACCGATCAAGGTGCCGAGGTCACGTTCAATCCGACGACCGGTGAGATCGTTTACGACCCCACGGTCTCCGCCGTCATGGACGCGATGACCGACAACGACACGACCATCGATCGATTCAGCTACACCATCTCCGATGGCGAAGTGGAAGACACCGCGGAAGTCATCATCACGGTCGCGGGCCGAAACGATGCCCCGCGATTGGTGGACGACAACCTGCAGGTCTCCGCGGGCCAGCCGACGGTGCTGAATATCCTCGACAACGATATCGACGTCGACGGCATGGTGGACGCCACGACGATCATCATCACCACGCAACCGAGCAATGGAGCCCTTGAGGTACAGCCCAACGGCACCGTGATCTACGAACCGCTTGACGGCTTCACCGGCATCGATCAATTCCAGTACACCGTCGCGGACGACACCGGACAACAGAGTCAGCAGGCGACCGTTACGTTGCGAATCGAAGTCGCGCCGCAAACGACGACACTGATGACCGGAACGTTCATCGATACGCCACTCGACATCGATGCGCTCGCCGCCGTGACATCCGGTGACGCCGTTCCAGACAGCTTGACCATTGTCAGTGGACCGAACAACGGCACGCTCGAGTTGCTTGGCAATGCTCAACTTCGCTACACCCCGGGTTCCGGCTTCCTCGGAGATGATGAGATTGTCTTCACCGTTGCCAACGCCGATGGCTTTATCAGTGTGCCCACCACCATTTCGATCTCGGTCGTGGAAAGCACACTCGAGAATCCGGTGATGGCCGAAGATGTCAACGCAAGCGGGACGGTCACGCCACTTGACGCCCTCCTGGTCATCAACAAGCTCGATAGCACCGATGGCTCCGGCAGCATCCCCGTTCTTCCGACAGACAAGGGACCGAACTACTACGATGTGAGCGGGAACAAGAACGTCTCCGCCCTCGATGCGTTGCTGGTCATCAACTACATGGGAGCCGCCGCCAATTCACCGGCCGAAGGCGAGAGTCTCGAGACGACCCCACTAAGCGCGATCATCCAACTGCCGCAAAGTCGGCCGGTCGCTTCCCCGCTGGGCGAATCGGCCTCCGTCGAGCAATCGACCGACAAGATCGTCTCGATCGGTTCGATCAAGCCGCAGGTTGACCCCGCGACCCTCGACCTGATCGCGTCGGACGATGACGAAGACGATCGGGATCCGACCGCGATCGACGACGCCTTGACATCGCTTCTCGATTGATCTGGTGAACGGGCTGGAAAACACTCAAAGCGCGGGGAGAATAGTCGCTCCCCGCACTTCACCCAATGATGCCCGACCCCAGCTACATCGACCGAATTGCCGAAGAATGGAGGTCCCGCGCCACCGAGTTGGCCGAGTGGATACTCGCGCATTTGGTCAATCGGACGGACGTCTGGGGACGTTACCTTCCCAAACGAAATCGCAAGGTTGAAGCGACAACCAAAGGCGGCTTCAAGGGCAACGCGATCACCGCTCCCTTTCGCGATGAACGTGGCAAGGTCTTCCTCGGGATCAGCTCACTTGAAAAACACTTCAAGGCGACCGATGGCGGGGTTCTCGGGGTCCACAGCAGCGCTCGCGATGGCACCTCACGTTGGTTCGCCATCGACGTTGACCTCCACGATGACGAAGATCTGTCGGTCACCCGCGAAGGAAACTTCGTCGCCGCGAGGCAGTGGTATGAACAACTCCAGCAACTCGGGTTCGACCCGCTGCTGCTGGATTCGAATGGCCGTGGCGGGTTCCACCTCTGGGTCGTCTTCCAGCAGCCGATGAACAGCAAGAGTGTCCGGTCCTTTGCCGACAAACTGGTCAAGGATTTCCATCGCAAGGGACTCGACCGCGCGCCGGATCTTTTCCCGGGAACCCTCGGCTCCAATCATCTCGGCAGTTGGTTGCGGCTGCCCGGGAGACACCACACGCGTCCACACTACAGCCGAGTTTACAACGATCAAACGTGGGACGACGACCGCCCTTGGCTGGAAGGCCACGACGCGATTGATCGTCTTCTTGCGACGCGTCTCGCTGACCTCCCGCTCCTACAGCGGCACGGAATCGAGATCAAACTCAAGACGATCTGCCTCGACTTCGACGGCGTTATCCATTCGTATCGTTCCGGTTGGCAAGGCGAGACCATCATCCCCGACCCGCCGATGCACGGCGCCAAGGAAGCCATTCGCCGACTACGCTCGCGCTATCGAGTGGTGATTCATTCCGCGCGGACGAGCACCGACCAGGGAATCGAAGCCGTCCGGCAGTGGCTGGCCAAGCACGAAATCGAAGTCGACGACGTCTGCCAACACAAGCCACCGGCACACGTCTACGTCGATGACCGGGCGATCCCGTTCAATGGAGAATGGGAAGAAACCATCGCCGCGATCAATGACTTTCGCAGATAGATGTTTCTCCCGAGCCACTCCCACCGGTGAAAAAGTTGCGGTTGCGCTGCAAGATCTGCTCCCCAACCGACTCATCACAGATGGCGTCCGTCTCGCCGCGTTCAACGGTCCCGCCAAGCACTAAAGCGTCACTTCGCGGGAAAACATATCCGTCGCGATGGCTTAACAACCACGGCAGATCCTGCGGCTCCAAAAGCACCAACTGCCCTCGCACTGCATGGACCAGCGGGTCGTCAAATAGACGCCCCGCGCCCAACCCGAGGCAATTGACAACCGTGTCCTGCTGGAGCCCAAGCACTTCGTCGACCGATTCAAAACGACGCTCCATGAACGCGACTCCCAACAATTCACAGTCGGCCATCAGACGCGCAAGAAACACCGACGGTTCGATCAACAACGTCTGGTACACATGGCCAGAACAATGAACATCGTGCCAAGGCAATCGGTCGAGTTCTTCGCGGGGCGGAAGCACTCCGTGGGGGATCGCTCGGAACGAATGACCGCCCTCTTGATCGGTGTAGTTGGGACGCCGATACACTCCGTAGTCCTTTTCCAACAGACTGACGAAGGCATCGAATGAGCGCCGCAGGATACGGCCGAATTGCTCACGCTGCCATTGCCCCACCTCGATGTAGGATGGACTCCACTGGGCCCCGGCAACATCCGAAGTTGTGTGAGGCGAAAAGGCCTGACTAAAGACGGTTACCCTGGCACCCCTGCACGCGAGGACGTTCGCACTAGTGACTCCCATCACACCGCCACCGAGCACTGCGACATGGACGCCATCAAGTCTGCCCAAGCTATCGGCGACCTCAAAAGCACAGCCATAAGAAAGCGTCACTCCTGCGCCACCATGCCCATAGTTGTGCACAATCCGTTTTCCATCCAAGCTCACCGATTCGAGCCGATAACCCGTTTCACGGAACGGGCGCAAACCCACACTCATTTCTCGAATGAGGTGGTCACTCAAATCGGGAGCGGACAAACACAACCGCGACATCAGCCTCTGCCTCCGTGTATCGGTGCGGCGTGAAACGACCAACCGGCGCGAAACGCGTCAATCCCGCTCCAAAAGCCGGTTGATTTCCAACGCCAAGTGTTCGACATTCGGCGGCTGCATGCAAGTGTCGTGATCACCAGGCACATCGGTGATCGACAATCGACGTCCGACCAAATAGCGCCAACCGAACGATCGACTTGAATAACGCGTTCCAATCAGACCGGCCGCTTTGGCAACGCGAAACAGGTTCAAAGTGACTTCCGCTGGCTCGATCCTGTAGTCCAAGAAAGCTTGCACGTTGTCGCGAATCTGCTCGGGGTCCCCTTCCTCGTCGCGGAACTGAAATCCCGAATCGGCGGTGACGGGTTCCGAACGGTGCATCAGTTTTCTCGCCAGAGACGACGCTAAACGGCCGACGGAAGCAACGCTGGTCAGCGATCCGAGCCGATTGCGAAGACGGATCGAAACGCCCCGCGAAAAGTCCATCCAGCGATGAATCGCGGGTGCATGCGCATATGCCGCCTCGGTCCCGGATTCAATGATGATTAGGCGGCGCGGCTCAACGCCCCGCGCCTTCATTTGCTTTGCGATTTCATACCCTAGCAATCCCCCCCAACAGAACGCGACGATCACGTGGGGACCGACCGGGTTCGCCTTCAACCAGGCGTCGACATAACTTGCCGCGAGTCCCTCGATGGATTTCGCCGAACTGGCCCTCGCCGGCTGACGCGTGACCAAAAGCATTCGATCGGTTCCAAGGATGGGAGCCAAATGATGCGAATAATGGCATTGCCCGCCGACCTCATGCACCAACAGAATCGAACCAGATCGCTGTCCGGACCGGACTTCCGTCACAACCGCCGAGTCATCTTGGGGTGGCGAAGATTCCTCAACGCCACGTCCGCGAGCATCGGCGACGCGAGCCAAATCAGCAATCGTGTCGCATTCGTGGATATCGCGGGGTTCCAAGGCAAGACCCTGCTCCCGCGCCATCGCGATCAACTGGATGCTCCGCATTGAATCGCCGCCCAAAGCCGCAAAGTGATCGAGTGGCGTCACCGTGTCGACTCGCAAAAGCGTCCGACAGATTTCAATCAGTGCCTGCTCGCCGGTTGTCAGTTCCCGGCCGTCGCTCGAAGACACCGCGCGGCTGGAAGCTGGCAACTTTAGACGATTGCGGTCAACCTTCCCCGAAGCCGTCTTTGGCAACGCCTCCAACTGAACGAACCGGCGCGGGATCAGTGCCGGCGACAACCTCGAGCTTAGCTCTTCCCGGATCACGGCGTCGTCGACGTTCTGGTCGACCACCAACCAAGCCGCCAGTTCACCGGCAAACTCGGATTCTGTTTCGGGCGGCATCGACTCCGCGACGCGATCCATTAACCACTCGCGTTGCGGCGCGCTGAGTTGTCGGACGCGAGCTTGCCACTGGTGCCGAAGAGTCTCGTTCATTTGATCGCCCTCACCACAACCATCGAATCCGCCCACCAAGCATCCTTTGTCTCGGCAGGAATTTCCAGTCGCTGCACCTTGAACTGCACTTCGCCAAAGTGCTTCAGTAGACTCCGTTGGTGACGCCGGCTCAGCGAGTCAATTTCGGTGGAAAGGTAAGTGAAGACACCTCCCGATCGTAGCAACGCCGCTGCGTGCGGAAAGAAATGCTCAGCGAACGTGGCGCTCGTGGCGACGTACTCGACGAATTCCGCTTCGTTCATCGGAAACGCATGAAAGAACACACCGTCGTATTCATCCAGTCGGTCGAGTGCGTCCTGCCAGCGCCCTTCGACGAGCCGAATGTCACGCTGGGAATAGGATTGTCGCCAGGGACGGAAGTGATCCTCGATGCTGTGCGGATTCATTTCGATCACGGTATGGGATCGAACGCCCGCTTGCTGAATCGCAGTTGCCGCCACTCCCCGACCGAAACCGATCTCCAGCACATCTCCACCCGCCTCGGTGACCCACTGAACCATCGACCGCATCAATGGTGTCTGCCAGTCTTCCATGATCTCTTGTTCGGACAACTGTTCCGTGGCAAGATCGCGCGGCAAATGGGGTGAATCGCTGCCGGGAACCATCCGTCGGGCAACTTCATCGAGTGAATGCAGATCGGCGACCGTCTCTCGCATCACCTGGTCGAGGAGCCACTTTTTTTGTCGCTCGCGTGGAGTACGAATGAAATCACCGTTAACCAACTGAACGGTGACTCGAACATCAGAGTCGGCAAGCTCATACGTCTCCGTACTTGATTCGATCGATTCCGCCTCGGAGAGCAACCGCGAAGCGAGCGGACCATCCAGCCGTTCGAGCGCATCGAGCAAGTCGGACTCGCGCTCGAGATTGAGTTCCTTCGCGGGTGCTGCCGACAGCGCTACTGCCGCTTCGCGGATGATTGGAATGGAAGTCAATGCTGATTCAATCTCAGCGGCTTCGACCCGCTGCCCATGTACTTTGAGCTGTTGATCGATGCGGCCCAAGTACGTTAACGATCCGTCGGCGCGCAGGCGAGCGAGATCCCCGGTTCGATAGAGCCTTTGCCCATCGCGGGTGACAAAACGAGAGTCTGTGAGCGCCGGGTCGCCGCGGTAGCCCTTCGCCAGGCGAGTGCCGCCAAGATAGATTTCGCCGACCGCGCCGATCGGTTGCTCACATCCGTGCCTATCAAGCAATCGGGCTTCAACGCCCGGTACCGATCGGCCAATCGAAACTCCGTCGTCGCGGTGCATCTCGCAAGCCGTCGCCCACACAGAGGCCTCGGTCGGCCCGTATTCATTGAACAATCGCGTGGAAATCATCGATCGGGCGTGCAATCGAACTAAGTCCTCGGGACAGTTTTCACCGGCGACAATGACCCGACGCAAGGATCGCAGCTTTTGTTTGTCGCAGTGCTGCAAAAGCAGGCGATAGAGCGATGGCAGCATGAGTG
>JBCBLJ010001204.1:0-1561 GCA_038520195.1 Planctomycetota bacterium | reverse complement strand
GGCGTGAGCGTTGGAACAAGGGGAATGGACCATTCCCAAACGGAACTTGCGATACGAATCGCCCCCATGCCAACGCGATCTTTCATTTGTCGGTTGACCCTCGCAGGAAGATCTCGATTGGCGAGGGCATTCGCCGTCGCTCCGAGAGGAATCGGTGGACGCGCGACAAATGGCGTTCTACCGTTCGCCGAGCATGAACTCTCATGGTCCAACGATCAGGACGCGCCTCGGTGACTCAGGATTCAAAGTGGAACAAGAACGCATCTTGGTTTACATCGCTCACCCGACCGTACTGGAGGTGACCACGTTTCGACTTGACCTCATGGGAATGTCTTCGGTCGGCGTCAGCAACGGAGAAGCCTTTTCGCAGGCTTTGCGTGACTCACTCCCGGATGCGGTGATCATCGATCTCGATTTGGACACCGGTGAAGGCATGACATGGGTCGAACAACTTGCTTCCGATGAGTGCACCAGTCACGTTCCGATCATGTGTATCTCCAGCCGTGGGGAGTTGACCGAAGCCGACGCAGCTTACAAGTCGGGCGCGCGGAGTTTTCTGATCGCGCCGTACGATCCCGTCGTGATGGAATCCAAGCTTCGAAAGATGCTCGACGATGCTCACGCGGCGAAGACGGCCGAAGAGGAGTTCTAGATGGTGACCACTCAGATTCGCCGCCTGGGAGACATCCTTGTCGATCGAGGCATCATCAGCGAAAAGCAATTGCACACTGCATTAGCGGACCAAAAACAAACCCGACTGCCACTCGGAAGCTTCCTGCTGGCGCGTGGCTTGGTTTCCCGCGCGGCGTTGGGCGATGCGTTGGCGGAGCAATACGAAACCCCCTTCTTCGATTGCGACGCATGCGACACGCCGTTGCAGCTTGTTCGGTTGATACCGGAGGCGTTCGCCAGGAGCCGCAAACTCGCGCCGGTCGCGTTGAAAGACAAAGTCCTTCGCGTCGGAATGATGCAGCCAAGCGACATGGAGGCCATTTGCGAAATCGAGTTAATGACGGGCTATCAAGTCGAAACCACCATCTGTCTTGGTGATGGAATTGATCGACTATTGGAAGCCGCCTTCGACGATCGAATCAAAGCCAAGCAGACGGCAGTTGACATTCGGTTCGAAGAACTGGATCGGATCGACGGAACGGAGGACGACCCCTTCACGGTCGAAGATAGCGATGCACCGGTCGTCAAGCTCGTCGACGCGATTCTGATGGGCGCCGTGCGAGCGGGTGCCAGCGACATTCATCTGGAGCCGGATGCTCCACAGATGCGAGTTCGCTATCGGATCGATGGACAGCTTCACCAAATCATGTCGATTCCGAGTGATTCCGAAGAGGCGCTCGTAGGCCGAGTGAAGGTGCTCGCCGACCTCGACACCGCAGAGAAACGTAGGCCTCAGGATGGAAACCTCACGATTCAAGCGGATGAGGCGCGCGCGAGTTTTCGCGTGAGTTGCATCCCCTGCATTCGCGGTGAAAAAGTCGTGATGCGTGTCTTGGACGAGACGAGTAAAACGTTTGACTTCGATGCGCTCGGGATGCCGGATCAAATC
>JBCBLJ010001131.1:0-1967 GCA_038520195.1 Planctomycetota bacterium | reverse complement strand
GCCAAGGGCTATCCCAGTAAGAGCCGCAGTCGTCTTGGTCTTTGAGCTTGGCGGCGAACTCGCGGAAATCGAGGCACTGGAATTCGCAGCGTTCGAAGTGCTTGGCCCAAAGCTGGCGACCGATACGAGCACAAGTTCTCAGAGCAAGACCACCGCGAAATGGCGGCGCTGGTCTCGGAGTTCAAGCATCACCGCGTTTTGATTCGCAACGGGGACCATCCACTGATTCGCGAGCTGTATCCGGCTGACCGCTGGAACATCATCGAGGCGAGTAGCCGAACGCAAGCCAACACGAACATCGGTGAGCTTTGGATTACGAACTTCGAGGTCAAGCAATGAACACATCACCCAAAACCCTCGCCAACCGCATATGCCTGTGACGGGGTCGCGGGAGTGCAAGTCGAGGCACACGCAATGGATCGGATAAACCCGGAAAACGTCAGCGACCATGGCGACGGCCACTACGGATGGACCTTCGGTGAGGTCGAGTTCAGATGCATCAACAAGCTTCGCGCCGCCAATGAGGCGAAGACGAACGGGGGCGAGTCATGAGCGCATCGCAAGATGTTGTCGATGGCATCCTTTGCATGTCCTGCTTGACGTTCTTGATCAGTGATGACGGCGTGCTATGCGACGCGGGCCATCCGCTTCATTGCTCGGATTGCTGGGACCACTTGCCTCGCAGCCAGAAGAGAGACGGCGCACCGTTTTTTGATGAGAAGTCAGGGCAGGTGCGAACGGGCAAAGAACCAAACCACGGCGGCACGTCGCTGCCAAACCAAACGGAGATGAATGATGAGTGAATCGATTGAGCAACTGTTTTCTGAGTGGCGCGAGAAGACGCAGTTGGTGAGCGAGCGGGATTCCGAGGCTGACGCTGCCGAAGCGCGACAAAAGCTTTTTGCGGCTGATGTGGTGCGTGCGCAGCAGACGCTCAGTCAAGCGACGCTCGAGGCGAAGCAAGCGGACTCAGCCGCAACAGCGTTGCGAACGGAGGCTGACCGAGTGCGGGAAGAGGCTCGCGACGTGGACGCAAAGCTAAGGCAGGCACTGGACCTGGTCATCAACGAATTGGATTTGGAATAAGCGGGCCGCGGGCACATGGAGAATCCGATGATTGCACTTTTAAAGGACACTGACGATGGCATCCTTAATCGCTTTGTGGCTGGCTTGCTCCGTTCCATTGGTGTTGCTTCTCGCGACAGCACCGATACGGAAACCGAGCCGGTATCAAACGCCGGCCGAATCACGATTGAGTGCGGAATTGCGACGGTCAGGCACGGTGACATCGCTCCCGAGTATGAGCACCACGCATCACTCCAGCCCATCGCGGTGGCGATCTCGGCAGAGCTGCGAGATGGACTCTTTGCCGAAGTGCGGGGCAGTTCGTTCGAAATCCTTCGAACACTTGACGGCTCATTCGTTTGCGACGGTGACCTTCCCGACGCGTGCGAAGAGTGGGCGGTGGGTTTAGCGAGAGATGGATACGCCCCGCGGATTAGCTGGGCGCTGGAGTTGCCGATTGAGTTGGTGAGTGATGACTGGAGGGAAGAATGAGCGTTGCCACCAAAGAGCGGCCAGTTCTGTTTAGCGGCGAGATGGTGCGTGCCATCTTGAGCGGGCGGAAGACACAGACGCGACGGATTGTGAAAGGCGGGCTTGGGAGGAAGCCCAACTGGGCTTGCTCGTTTGGCAGAAACCAATCTGGGCTTTACGTATGGTCTGGTGAAAACCCTCGTGGATCTTCGCAGTTTGCGGACGCATGGCCTCGACCTGGACTCGCGTGCCCGTTCGGCCAGGTCGGTGACAGGATGTGGGTCCGCGAGTCCTGGACGCCAGACCACGCCGCGTTCTACCCGCACCATGCCGTCGTGTATCGCGCCGATGGAGGCTTTGACTACGAACGCAAAGACGGCAAGGTCTACTCGCCCGAGGCCGATAGGTGGTTCCCATATCGATGGCGTCCG
>JBCBLJ010000435.1:0-6987 GCA_038520195.1 Planctomycetota bacterium | reverse complement strand
CCGTTTTGCCGGAGCCCTCAGGCCCGCAAACCACGTTGAGTTGCTCCGAGAAAGGCCCTAATTCAACGCGAGAAAGCGGGCCGTGACGATCAATGTCAACACGATCAAGCAACATGGTGGGCACCTCCTTGGCCACAGCAAAAGACATGGGACCGACCAGCGTGCATCCTCCGGCACATGGCGACCCAGGCGGGATACGGCGGACTGTAGTGAAAGTCGAGTTTCACGAAAAGAGGAAAATGAACCGGTGTCACTTGACGCGATCGATCAGAAATCCGTACCTGCGATCGTGCTGTCGCCGCCTCGATCACATGAATATGCCGTGAATCACCGAATCAGCGTCCTCATTTTGACCTCGCCGCTTGTGCTACTGTGCTGGGGGTGCGCGTCTTGGTCGGATCGCGGGTCGCACGTGGAACGCGAATCCGTCGACGCCAAACCGGCCATCCGCGGGTCTCGCTCGATCGAAGTGGAATCCAACTTCGTGCAGATTCGCTTCGACCCTGCGAAGCCCGATCAACTGCAATCGATTTGGCAATGGGTTGACGAAACCGTGATCCCCGCCGACAAGCGAGTGTTGCTCGCCAGAAATGGCTTGAGGGTTGGACGTGTCGCTCAGCAAGATCGACTCGAAGCGCGGGTCGAGGAGTTTCGCGCCGAAAACCCGCCGGACGTCATCGATCAGTTCCTCGCGTCGGCATCGGTGTCGAGTCACCAGTCCGAAGGTACCGACCGCATCCCGTTGCGGATCGGCAAACGCAAAGAATTGCCCGTTCGAAGCCCGATCGAGGGCGAACAAGTCGTCCTCCTTTATGACGGTGAACAACTGGTGGGCGAGACGCTTCGTGACCCTCAGTTTTTGTTCGCGGTCACCGCCGAACGTGGAAGCTTGCGACGCACCATGCGATTGAGACTCCGACCGGAAGTGCAACACGGTGAGATGGAACAGAGTTTCGTTGCCGGTGGGGCTGCCATGCGAATCGACGTGCGAAGGCCGGCTTGGTCACTCGAGCCGTTAGAATTCGATCTGCCGGCCAGCGAAGGAGATCTGTTCGTCATCACCGAAACCGCTTCGCGTCGTGGCCTCGGAAGACAAATGTTCGGTGGGAAAAACGTCGACCAACTGGAACAACAAACCATGGTCTTGCTGCGAATCGCACACATCCCGCGGGCGGCCGACAAACTTTGACCCTGTCTACACCTTGCCCACCACTCGCTTCTCGGCGTCCTCTGCGCCGCTACGCCTCTGCGTTTCCCACTCCTTCCTCGTCGTCGTCCTTCCGCACTACGCGCCAAGCACCGGGAGATCGCGAACCAAGGCGAACCTCCATCGATCATTGACAATGTGACGACTTGCACGCAAAGTTGTGAGTGTCACTCCCGCACCCCACCTTCTCCGAATCCCCTGATGACCGCCGAAAACGCGCCGCGAACGCTCCTCGACAAAATCTGGGACGAGCATGTCGTTCACCAGCCCGAAACCGGGCCTGCGATTTTGTATATCGATTTGCACCTCGTTCACGAGGTCACCAGCCCCCAAGCCTTTGAGGGCCTCCGAATCGCCGGACGAAAACTCCGACGCCCCGAGCGGACAATTGCGACGCCCGATCACAATGTACCGACCAGTGACCGGTCGCTACCGATCGCCGACCCGATCAGTCGCAAGCAGATCGAAACGTTGCGACATAACTGCGCCGAATTCGAGGTGAAACTGTTCGACATCGGTGACGTACGACAGGGAATTGTCCATGTCATCGGCCCCGAAAACGGTTACACCCAACCGGGAATGACGATCGTGTGTGGCGACAGTCACACCGCGACACACGGCGCCTTCGGAGCCCTCGCGTTTGGGATCGGAACCAGCGAAGTCGAGCACGTCCTCGCAACGCAGACGCTGCTGCAATTCAAACCGAAGACATTTGAACTGCGCGTCGACGGACAACTTCCCAAGGGCGTCACCGCCAAAGACATGATCCTGTACCTGATCGGCCAGATCGGAACCGCCGGCGGAACCGGATACGTTTTGGAGTACACCGGTGATTGCGTCCGCGCGTTGACGATGGAAGAACGCATGACCGTTTGCAACATGTCCATCGAAGCGGGCGCACGCGCTGGGATGATTGCCGCCGACCAAACAACGATCGATTATCTGCGCGGGCGTCCCGAGTGCCCGGCCGACTTCGGCGCCGCGGTCGAACGCTGGAAATCACTCTCTACGGACTCCGGCGCGAGCTACGACAAGTCGCTGTCATTTCGCGGTCAAGACATCGAGCCACAGGTCACTTGGGGAACCAACCCCGGACAGGTGATCAGCGTCGCCGGCAAGACGCCCAACCCCAATGACTTCGAGGATGTGACCGATCAAAAGACCACCCGCGATGCGCTTCAGTACATGGGCCTCCACGCCGAAACCAAGATGGAGGACGTGAACATCGATCGCGTGTTCATCGGCTCCTGCACCAACGCGCGGATCGAAGACCTGCGTGCCGCCGCCGAAGTGGTCAAAGGCCATCGGGTGAGTGACCAAGTCAACGCGATGGTGGTGCCCGGAAGTGGCCAAGTCAAAGAGCATGCCGAACGCGAAGGCCTCGACAAGATCTTCAAAGAAGCAGGGTTCGACTGGCGCGAAGCCGGCTGCAGCATGTGCTTGGCGATGAACCCCGACAAACTCGCCCCCGGTGAACGATGCGCGAGTACGAGCAACCGCAATTTTGAGGGACGCCAGGGAAAAGGCGGCCGAACACACTTGGTCAGTCCGGCGATGGCCGCGGCCGCCGCCGTCGAAGGACACTTCGTTGACATCCGCGGCTGGTCCTACCACGCCTGAAAATCATCCAACTTGCGACACCCAAATGCAAAGCTTCACCAAACACACCGGCGTCGTGGCCACCATGGACCGCGCCAATGTTGACACCGACCAAATCATCCCGAAGCAGTTCCTCAAACGGATCGAACGCACGGGTTTCGGCCAGTTCTTGTTTTATGACTGGCGGTTTCTCGATGACGGAGAAACACCGAACCCAGACTTCGAGTTGAACCAACCGGCCGTCAACGGCGCATCGATCCTCGTCGCCCGACGAAATTTTGGCAGCGGGTCCAGCCGTGAACACGCCGTTTGGGCACTCGACGACTACGGATTTCGCTGCGTCATCGCACCCTCGTTCGCCGACATCTTCTTCAACAACTGTTTCAAGAACGGTGTGTTGCCGATCACGCTCCAAGAGTCGGACGTCGACCATCTGTTCACGACGGCAGCCACTCGCGGAACCTACGAATTAACCGTCGATCTTGAAAACCAAAAGATCGGCGACGGGATCGACTGGGAACGCTCCTTCGAAGTCGATCCGAGCCGCCGCCAGAAACTGCTCGAAGGCTTGGATGACATCGGCCAGACGCTTCAATTCAAAGACAAGATCGAAGCCTACGAAGCCGCTCGGGCTTGGTGAAACGATTCACTTTTTGCCAGAGCAGTCTTCCGCAAAGAACAGCGAATCAACGGCGAGGACGACGCGAAGCATTCGACGTGTGCTGAACTTGTTCCCGACCATTGTCATCGCGTTTCCTTTCGCCGCACTCTATTTCCTGATCGCCGAAACGGTCGCCAGAAATCGTTTGCGGCGCGACGCGAGCGTCTCAAGGTGCCGCAACTGCGATGCGACGTTAGGGCAAGCGTCGCTTCGACTCGCGGACCAATACTGGAGCGAACACGTGCGTTCGCTTCGAGAAAAGTATCCGGGAATCAGGCTACGTTTGGTGCGCAACATCCACGCGATCTGCGAGCATTGCGGGACGCCGCACCGATACGGACGCGCCGATCGGAACTTCGTGGTCACCAAACTGCGCGGATCGGGACCTGTCACGCAACACGACAATCCCAATCTGCCGCAGTAAAGCGGACTACCGGAGCACACAAAAAAAGGGCCGCACGAAGCGACCCCTTGATGGATGAATGGACGGTCGGCTCAGACCAAGTTCTTGCGAACCGCCCAAACGGCCGCTTGCGTTCGGTCGGTCACGCCGATCTTTCGCAAGATGTGTTGGACGTGCTCTTTGACAGTCTCGTAGCTGATGCCCAACATCTTGGCGATCTCTTTGTTGGTCAGGCCTTGCGCCATTTGACGCAGAACTTCGCTTTCGCGATGAGTCAGCGGCACGTCCAACTCCTGGCTCAATCGAGGCGTGGCCAGTGCACCGGTCACACGACGGAGTTCATCGCGAGTCCACGCCGACTCGCCACCCGCCGCCATGTTCAGGGCATCCACCAATCGCTCGCGCGGAGCCGACTTGAGCACGTATCCGGCGGCACCCAATGCCACCGCACGCGCGATGTACGTCGGGTTGTCGTACGCCGAATAGAGGACGATCGGCAAGTCGGGATAGTCCAACTTCAAACGGCCGAGGGTGTTGAGACCATCGCCTCCCTCCATCCGAATGTCCATCAGCACACAATCCGGCGTCGACTTCTCGACGGAGGCGAGGGCTTCTGCGGCGCTGCTCGCTTCCTCGGCGACGTTCAAATCGGTGCCCTCGAGCATCGCACGAAGCCCCATTCGTATCACAAGATGGTCGTCTACAACCAAAAGATTCTTACTCATGTAAATCTAAACGCTCCAAACGTGGACGGTCGCAGCGAAAAGCACCGGAGTGGGGCGAGGTGGAATTCGTCGCGAGGAGGAGAAGTAAACGGCTGAAAGAGGTTTCCTCTCGGGTTGGGTCGAGAAACCGCTCGTCGTGCCGTGTCTAAAGAGACCTTAATTCGATTCACGGACTTCAAACCCACTAAAACCTTGGTCAACCGAAGATGGGGGGAAACGGACTAGGTGGACATATGTCGCCGCACCCTAGTTGTGAATTTTTTTACCCAAATCGGGCAAGTTTGCCACCGTCGAACATCTCAAATTTGAGGATCCTGTGAAATTCCGGCGATTGGCCCAGATAGTACCCCCTTTGTTGTTCGGTGTCCGTTCGATTGGCGAGGCTCCGCCGCCCGTTTTGCAAAAATCTCGCATCCCACGCGGATGTACTCCCACCCCACAATGGTAGTACTATGGGGAGTGGTCGGTCAACCATTCTCGGGGGTATACGCGAGAATCGTAGCAATTCGAATACCACCCCGAAGAATCACTAACGACCCACCAACCATGCGAGTGTTTCCTTGAGTGCAATCGTGAAAGTCTTTCCCGCCCCGACGCGGGGAATCAGATTGCGGGGTGTCCAGACCGGTGCGGCCCCACGAAATGCACACGGCAGTGGCACAAATTCAAGATCGACTTCGGCGGCCAAACGTAACGCCCTTGGCATGTGAAACGCACTCGTGACCAATCCGACGCGGAGGTCCCCCGTCCGATTTTCGCTCGCTCGCCGCGCCTCGATCCAACTTGCCGGCGGGTCGTCAAAAAACGCTCGCAACGCGGCCATCTCCGCTTTGGTGTTTGCGCCACCGACATCGTGAATCGCCTGGTCGGGAACGCCGACGGAAACAAGTAGCTGTCGGCCGATCTGGCGCGGCGTGAGCAGACCGGGCCCATCGCCGGTGCAAATTAAAACGCGCGTCTTACCGGAGTGCCAGAGTTGGGCCGTCAGCATGAGCCTCTGCCCATCTCCACCAAGTTCCGGGACGCCAAACCGGTTGGTGCCGGCGTAGCCGCCGAGCAACACCACGGCATCCAGGGGCGAATCAATCTGCGACACCGGATCAGTTTGAGCCGGGTATTCCACCATCGAAAGCCAAGTCCCCGCAACATCTCCGTTGAACGTCAGGCCATGAACGAGGAATGCAATCGCAAACGCGAGCGTCCATCGGCGGTTTCGGTGGAGAAAGCTGGCGAGCGCCGCTGCGAAGAAGATCAGCCACAGGGCTCCGACGGGCATCACAAAATCCGTCGCCGCTCGTTCGGCGTAAGACCGATCGGTTGCGAGCCATGTCATCAAAACGATCGTCACGGCGAGCATAGCTGACGCGAAGCCACCCAAAGCGACGGCCCGCGCCAGCGACCGATTCTGGCCTGAACTGTTCATCACACCATCGTCATCTTTGTTGAGTGAGGGTCAAACCCGTATCCAGTTGATCCGTCGGGGCTCATAATAGCCACAAGTGAGTGACTAAGAACCTTGTGCAAATCGAGGCGAATCGATGCGCTGGCGCGGACGAGAGAAGAGCACGAACGTCGAAGATCGGCGGCTCACCGGAGGCGGGAAGAAGGCAGTTGCCGGCGGCGGAATTGGTTTCATCATTTTAGTCCTCTTGTCGCTGTTCTTCGGCAACAACCGCAACTTTCAAAACCTCGTCCAGCAGCAACAGCAAATCCAACAGCAGCAGGCTGCAGGCGGACTTGATCCGGCCGCGGAGCTGACGCCCGAGGAAATGGAGCGAGGAGAGTTTGCCAGCGTGGTGCTCAAGGACACCGAGGATGTCTGGACGAAGCTCTTCGCCGAAAATCGGTCGAGGTACCGGGCTCCAAAGATGGTTCTGTTTTCCGGCAGCGTTCAATCGGCCTGCGGCGGCGCGACATCGGCATCCGGCCCGTTCTACTGTCCCGCTGACGAAAAAGTGTATCTCGACACTTCGTTCTTTACCCAGCTCGCCAGAGAGCTCGGGGCCCCCGGTGATTTTGCGCAGGCGTACGTCATCGCGCACGAAGTCGGGCACCATGTTCAAAATCTGACAGGAAAGACCGACTACGTTGAACAGGTCCGCCGAACGCGGAGCAAGCGAGAAGCCAACGAAGCATCAGTACGACTTGAACTTCAAGCTGATTTCTACGCCGGCTGCATGTTGCATCACGCACAAAGGATGAAAAACATCATCGAGGAGGGTGATATCGAAGAGGCACTCCGCGCTGCCGCGGCCATCGGCGATGATCGCCTGCAGAAACGCAGTCAGGGATACGTCGTTCCGGAATCTTTCACGCATGGAACGAGCGAGCAGCGTCTGCACTGGTTCATGAAAGGCCTTGAGACCGGTGACCTCACACAGGGTGACACGTT
>JBCBLJ010000817.1:0-3762 GCA_038520195.1 Planctomycetota bacterium | reverse complement strand
GTATGTGATGACTGACGAGCCAAAGAGCATTAACCCATACGCCGTGTCCCAGGACCCGCCCCTCGGCGAGGATACCTACGACCGAATGTCGTTTCGTGGTGTTCTCAACGAAGACGACTATGCGTCGCTCTTGCCGCGACGTGATTTTCCGGCCGTACTCTACGGCACGTTGATCACGCTCATGTCGGCGTTCGGACTGGTCCTCATCCCGGCAATCATCTACCGATGGGTGCGACAAGGCTTTGATCCAGCGATGATTGGCGTCGCCGTCATCGCTGCATTGATGTTGGGTGGAGTCATTTTCTTCTTGTGGTTTCGAAAACGCTCTTCTCAGGCCCGACGCCTATTGAAAAAACATCCCGACCTCCTCGGTCCCGTGCAAGGACGAGTCACGGCATTGGGCATCGCGGTCCATGACGGGACGCGACATCACTGGTTTGGTCCGCAGCAACTCATCAATAGTCACGCCACGTCCGAAGGCATGCGGATTTGCCTGAGCCATGATCCGACTCGATTTCTCCCGCTTAGCAAACGCATTTTCGATGGTTACAGCGAGCAAGTCGCGTCGCGGTTCGTGCGCCAATGGAAAGAAGACTCGAAACACGCCGCGAGTGAATCGCTCCTTGGACTCGACTTCTGGCACGAACTGAACCCGATTCCCGAGGCCGCCGTCCCGTTCGCCGGCACGCTCTCGGTGCAACTGCCGTTAAGGACCGCCGAAAATCGGAACCAGGCGAGCGTGGAACTCTTCACCGCGGTGCTTGCAATCCTGGCCGGAGCGTTTGCGATTGGCTTCTGGATCGTCAAGTTGCTGATCGTTTGCTACGGCGTTTTCCAGCTCGCGGTCAGCGCCCGATCATGGTACCGCTACTTCTACGGAATACAGACCGACACTTGGAATCAGAGTGGCTGGATTGGCTCCGACGAACTCGCCATTCAACAACGCGCCGCCGGTGTGAGAATCGCGTTCACCGAATTCAAACAGGTGATCGACAACCAACAAGTCGTGAGCCTGATGACACCAGCAGCTGCGTTTCATTTCGCCGCCGACCAGTTTGAGAACGAAGCAACGTGGACCGAGGTGCGTGAGCGACTCTTGACACTCGGAGACCAATCGACGACGCAGGAGTCCGCGGCATGAAGGCATGCCCATTCATTCCGCGAGTCGCTTCAAGTCGTCCGGAACATCGACATCGATATCGGCTTGAAGACACGTGACCGCCACCGCGTCCTCATTTCGGATCAGCGACTTCGCTCCCCGCGCGCCCGACAGCTCGGCGAGCATCGGGAGGTAGCGAACCGGAAAACATGCAGGAATCCCCAGCGTGCCGTCGGGAAATGCGGTCGCGGCGATCCTTGAAAGCGATTCGACGCGGTCAAAGAGTGTGCGCAAGTGCTCGTGCGGCACAAACGGCTGATCGCAAACCAATAGCAACAACGCGGTGCAATCGGCTTCTGATTCGATCGCACCAGCTGCCGCGCAAGCGACACTCGTCCCCATGCCTTGAAGCCATTCGAAATTCCGCAAAATCGTTATCTGAGTAACGCCTCTCAACTCCCGTTCGATCTGGTCTGCGAACGCGCCGACGACGACAAACGTGCTTTCAGCCCCCGCTTGCTTGGCAGCTCCAACGGCGTGCCGGATGAGGGTCTCGCCTTGCAGCTTGAGCAACTGCTTTGGCTGCCCCAAACGTGTTGACTCGCCCGCGGCAAGTACCACCGCGACTCGGCTCATGTCATCGGTTCCGTCAAGTCAATTTCATCGGAAGGTCGGTCAAACGCTTACCGGTCAACCGACGCACAGCGTTCCCGATCGCCGCACCGATCGGTCCCATCGGCGGCTCGCCAACGGGCAGCGGATGGTCCACACCCTGGATCAAGTGAACATCAATTTCCTTGGGCGCATGCCGCATCAACGCCATGTCGTAGGGGCCGTAATTGGTCGGATAAAGCTGACCGTCCTTGAGTGTCATTTTCTCGTGCATAGCCGCACTCATTCCCATGATGATGTTGCCCTCACACTGCGCACGGACTTGATCGGGATTGACCGCGAGTCCGCAATCGAAAACGCATGTCACCTTGTGCACGACGATTCGGTCGCCTTCGATCGAAATTTCAACGACTTGCGCGCAGGGCGAGTTCGCGTCGATCGAAACGGCAATGCCCATTGCTCGGCCATCAGCCACTTTGTCGTGATAACCGGCGCGCTCGGCAACCTCACGGAGCACATCCGCGATTCGTTTGCTTGACTCTCGATCCATGTCCAGTCCGGACAGTCGCATCTTCACCGGGTCCAGTCCGGCTTTCAAAGCCATCTCATCGACGAAGCTTTCGATCGCGAACGTGTTGGCCAGCAACCCCAGGCTCCGCCACCAACTGGTCGCAAACGGCAGCGTCGTGTGCCACTGAACCGAACGATGATTCGGGACGGCGTCGTAAAGGATCGCCGCACCACGCAGGGCACCGAAGTCCGCGCCGAGCATCGTCGTTGCAATCGCGGGCATGAGTACGGAATTGATCGCAACATCACCGCTTGCATAGTGATGCTCCAACGACTCCATCTCACCGTTTGCATCAAGTCTGCCGCGCATGATGTGATGCGTCGGTGGTCGGAAGAGATCGTTTTGGAATTCCTCTTTGCGAGTGAAGAAATACTTGATGGGCCGGCCCACGTCCTGGGACATCTGCGCTGCTTGAACGGCGTGGGCGGTGTTGAGTCGGCGCCCGAAGCCACCGCCGAGATACGTTGGAACGATATTGACCGACTCCAAAGGTAAGTCGAGCGCGTCGGAAACCATCCGTTGTGTAATTCCAGTGACCTGTGTCGACAGGATCACGGTCGCTTTGCCATCGCTGACATCGGCAACGGCGCCATTGGGTTCAATTTGCGCGTGTGCACCGATGGGGCTGGTAAACTCAAGCGTCTCGATGCCATCACCCGATTCTGCGAGTGCGGTTCCGCGCTTCTGCGTTACCATCCGCGATCCATTGCCGACGCGGAGTTCCTCTCGCAGTTCTTTCTCCGTCCACTTTTTGGGGATGTCCCACTCGACGGTGATTCTGCGTTTTGCGGCCAGAGCCTGCGGGTAAGACTCCGCGACGACTCCGACCCAGTCTTCCTTGCGAACGATCTTGACGACACCGGGCATGGCTTCGGCCGCAGATGAATCGGCGCTCTTTAGCGTTGCGCCGACATGTTCGGGACGAATGACCGCAGCGTGAAGCATGCCTGGCAATTCTGCATCCATCCCAAACATTGGCTCGCCGAAGACCTTCGGAATCAAATCGATCCGTGGAATTCCCCTGCCGACAAACTTGTATTCGCTGGTTGGACGTAGTTCGGGTGTTGAGGGAATTGCCCACTCATCCACTTTCGCCGCGACTTCCGCATAGCGGAGCGACTTGCCTTGCCCGGAGACCACGCCATCCTTTGTCGTGAGGCTCTCTACCGGCACTTCCATCTGCCCGGCAGCTTCGATTTTGATCATCTCGCGCATCGTGGCGGCCATCTCTCGCAAGGGCTGCCAAAGGCTTGCGACCGAAAGGCTTCCACCGGTGCTCATGCCATCGACAACTCCCGACTCGG
Source organism: Planctomycetota bacterium (assembly GCA_038520195.1). Taxonomy (GTDB): domain Bacteria; phylum Planctomycetota; class Planctomycetia; order Pirellulales; family Pirellulaceae; genus Stieleria. The sequence continues at coordinate 176 of JBCBLJ010000817.1, read as the reverse complement.
TCTCGGCGGCGACCACTTGGATCTGGTCGATGGTCACATCCAACTCATCGCACACCATCTGTGCGAAGCCAGTAAAGGTGCCTTGTCCCATTTCGACTTTCGATGAATGGACGAGCACCTGATTGTCCTTGGTGACCATCGACCAGATCCAAGTGGTCGCCGCCGAGACCGAGTCG
>JBCBLJ010000756.1:0-4106 GCA_038520195.1 Planctomycetota bacterium | reverse complement strand
GCCGACGCCAATGCCGATGCCCATCGCGGCAACCAGCGACGATTGCCCCAGCAGGATGCCAAGCAACTCACGTTCGGTAAAACCGATGGCACGCAACGTGGCGTACTCATTGATGCGATCAAGCACCATCGCATAGAGCGTCTGACCGACCATCACCAAACCCACCAACAGGCCAAGGATCGTGGCGGCGCCAAAGCTGATCCCGAGTCCGGTTCGCGTCATCCAAAAGTTCACGCTCACCGCGGAGTAGTCTTTGGCCGTCAGCGCGCTGGCATCCGGCAACAAGGCCTCAATTTTCTGGCAGACGGAGCGAGCATCCGCCCCGCGTTCGAGCTTAACGAGCAGGTACGAGGTTTCCGTCGGATCTCCCTGGCAGGTCTCGCACGCTTCGTCGTACTCCGCAAAGATGTAGGGCGTGATCAGGAAGCTAAGAACTCCATTGGATCGGCCGGCGACGCGGACCCGGCGGCCGTTGACCTCGCGGAGGTCACCGACCTCTGGCGCACCGAGTTTCTTTGAGTCACAGCGGTCGACGATGATCGCGTCGTTGCGGCCAAGCCACTGCGAAGAAGGCTGATCAAGATCGTAGACCAAACTGTCCGTGGGCTTTGGTCGCGGCAACCCGACTACCGCGACGTTTTCATAGCCGCCGTCAGGGAGCGAGATGTCGGTGAAGTAGATACGTAGAGGCTGTACTTCGGCGACACCTTCTACGCCCGCAACGACATAGCGATACCGCTCGGGAATAGGGTGCGCAAAATCGACATTGTGCATCCCGCGGTGACCAACCCAGATGTCCGCGTTGCTACGCGTGATCAGGGTGCTGGCCTTGCGGATAAGGCCAAAAAAGAGGCCGCCCTGAACATTCACCAGAACGACCGAAAAAATCACGCCGATCAGGCCAGCGATCAGTTTCCCGCGGTCGTAAAAAAGGGTGCGATAGGCAAGGTTCCAACGCATCGCACTCTTGGGAGGGAGGGATTTTAGTCACCGGTGCCTTTTCGACATCGGTGCATCCCTCCCTATCGCTTGAGCCGAATTCACTTCTTTCTCTCAAGTTCCTCAACACGCTTTTCTAGCATTTCAACGCGTTTGCTCAATTGAACCACGAGTTGCCTCAGGTCAAATTCGTTCAACGTGTTGGCGGAACCGGTTTGCTTGTCTTTCGTTTCTCGATCGAAAGGATTCTCGGCTGGCGCGAAAGCCTTCAAAAGCTCCTTGACGCTCTTGATTCGTTTTTCAACGGTGGGCAAGCTCGGATGGCGCGCGCCCATGTTCTCCTTGCTGCGATAGAGGTTCTTCAACTCGAACGCCAGTTCGCGACCGCGCTCGGTCAGCAATGCCCCCGGCGGAACTCCGGGGACGTTCTTGAGGCTGCGTTCAATCGGCGACAAGCCCTCTTGCGCGCTGAGTATCAATCCGGAACTGGCGATCGCAATGCAGGCGGCCAATAACCAAAACTTCGTGGACTTCATTGATTCAACTCTTTCGGCGAGTGTGAGGACGCGAACGAGAACTGTTTGAATTTAGGCCACCAACCAATAGGCTGCCAGCTTGAGGTATTCCATCCAAATCGGCGCGAACGTTTCCACGCTCTCCGATGGGTTCGCGGCTGAATAGACTTGTACCCGGACTCGATCTCGGAACACCCGCCGAAACACCATTCGACATCGACGCGTGTGAGGAGGTGACGTGACGACCACAATCTCCGACAAGTTCTCGTCCAGTTTTGAGAGTCCGATTGCTTCGCTGCGCGATCCCAACCAGCCCTCCTTCTGTATTACAGGGTGGATCGCCGATTCCGGGACTCCGAACATCCCCAAGTAGTCGATCGCGCGTTGCAACTGGGAATCCGACGCGTCGCGGATGTAGTTCCATCCTGCATTCTTTGTCTCTTCAAGTAGAAAGATGCGTTTCACTCGGTTCTGATGAAAAAGGTCCGATGCCGCTCGAAGTCTTTCCCAGTAGGCGGCACCGTCCGCCATGACATAAGCGATGTCACCGCGCGCGTTTTCATCGTTGACCGTCAACGGAACGATGCAGAGCCCTCGAAATTCCCGAAACGAAAAAAGGAACGTACAGCTCAACCAGCAAAACACCAGGATCAAGCATCGACGCTTCCATTTCTTGCCGTGGTCGATGGTGCTCGTTTCGCTCGACATGATTAGGGAATCCCGCGCACGATGGAGGGGCCGAGTATTCGTGTCACACCAACAGGTAGCTTTTGCCAAAGCTCGACCAAGCGTTTCTTGCCACCGGAATCCGGACGCATGTCACTCGGGTCACCCTTGCGCACGTAATATTGCCAGACCGCTGGGAATGGCTTGGCACCCCATTGGGACTTGAACTTGTAGGTGCCACTGTCCTCACTGCTTCGGCCAAAGTCAAAAATCTGACTGCCCTTCTGAATCGCACGACCGAGCATGTGTCGGTACATCAGCATGTTGGCGTTGCTTCGATTGAATTCCCTCAGGCTGCTCGCGCTTGGAACTTCGCTTACGCCATCGCGATGGATCAAGAGACCTCCCGCGATCGGCTGGGATTCCTTGTAAACGGTACAGAGCTCGGCGTCGCCTTCGAATGCTTCCAGAATCTCCGTGAACAAACGACGCGAGAAAACCGGCGTACCGAGATCGCGCATGTTGTGCGCGAAGACGTCATAAAAGTCTCCAAGTAATTCAGCCCCGCCGAAGTTGACATCCAGGTCATAGTCACCCGACTTCTTGATCTGACTACGCAGCTTCGACTTAAACGACGCCATCAGCGCTTCGTCGGAATCGGCAAGTCGCAGACGCATGTGGACTTTGTCCGTTCGCTCGAAGTTGAAACGTGGATGATCAATCCTGGTTTCACCGCGAAGTTCGAGATACTTGACGTCTAGTTCATCCGCCAAATCGCAAGCCGCATCAATCAGCACGGATGCGGTCGCTCGAGATTTCGCCCAAACGCCGCCGGTGTTGATGTAAGGAAGGCTGACGAGAAACTTGCCGAAGATTGGTCCGCGGACAAACATCAAAGGCAAGGCACCGACAACGCGGTTTCCCTCGATTGATTGGATCAAATAGCCGGGATGCTTCAGGCCACGCGATAACCCATTCATCCAGGCGGCTTGGTGCCCGGCGAGTTGGGGCAACTCGACGCCGTGAACGGTCGGCCAGGCGCACGGCCAACGGATGACTTCGACTCGGGACAAAGTGGCCTCTCTCGATAGCATGACGACGGCTCCGCATTTTGTCCGAAGACCTGCTCGACCGCCATGGAGGGGTTTTTGATTAGCGTTCGGGCGAAACTGTCGGTAAGGATTCGGTCGAGGTTCGAGGCAGCGGAAGACTGGGTCCTGCGTCTGACTTGGAATCTTCAAGCGCGCGTTGCACCGCTTCGTAGCCCGCCTGGATTAACGGTTCCGGCTGCGTAAAGTCATACCAAGGGACATCGCCCACGTCCGGCAGCACGACGATGTCGGCGAGTTCGAGTTGCTTCGCCCGAATTCGAATCTCCGCGAGTTCCTGGACTCGCAGCATGGCCTGGAGCGCCGTTTCGCATAACACCTCGGACGACGTTTTCAGGCTCACATCCACCACAATCAAGTCGCCAGCCTGCGTGGTACCGTCGGTAGTTTCCGCTTTGGTGTCCGCGGCCATCAACTGTCGCGCGACGTCACAGGGGACTGCGTCGTAGACACCGACGTCGCTCAGCCGGCGCCCGTCGATTTCCACGGCCGGAAAGACTCCGGGGATCGACATGGAAGCGACAACCGCACGGCGAAGAGACCCACGTGAGATCACCACTCGCTCACCGGTCTGCAAATCGACGGCGATCAAAAACAGAGGCTTCCGTAGATCTTCGATGTTGATGTCCGGCAACAGCGCGTCGACGATGCCCTCCAAGATGGTGGACGGAATCAGCGACTCGCTTGCCACCGCACGCCCAAATGCCTTCGTCGTCCAAAGCAAATCACGGAAGCGCCGCGTCCAACTTGGGTTATCTGAGTTACCTCGCGGTGCCCCCGCCGCCTTGCCCATGACGCGTTGTTGAAGCGCACGGTAGCGGTCCGATTCGAGAAAGTCGCGGGCCAGCATTTCGACCCTTTCGACGTCGCGCTCGGT
>JBCBLJ010000536.1:0-5905 GCA_038520195.1 Planctomycetota bacterium | reverse complement strand
TCCACGTGCCGTTGAAGATGAGGTTTTCACCTCGCGAATCGGCACGTGGAATCTGTTGAGCGAGCGAGGCATTCACCACGAGGCCAACACGGGCAACGGGTGGATCATCCCGAATGCCGACGCGCGAATTGACGCGCTCATTGCTGGCGGGCAGAAGTTTGACGCGATGGTTTATTTGCTGCTCACCAATCATTGGACCACGTACGACGACAGTGGCGCGGTCGACACGGTGCTTGAGCTGCTAGAAGAGCAGATTCAAAAGGCGCTTGCGGCTGACCTTTGCGACCACGTTTTCCTTTGCAATGACACGCCGCGAAGCGATAGCGCGAGCCAGCAAGTTTTGCAGTATGCATGTCGGAGGAAGCTGGAACCGCGCTTCCGTGGTAACTCCCGTGTGACAATCATCGACACATGGCGGCCGGTCCAAGACCCCAGCGACCCAAGCGTGTTCAGTGCGGACTATTCGGGCGATGGCGTGCATCCAACGACGACGCCACTGCTCGCTAGTGGGTCGAGCGAGGGATACATGCAGATCATGACCCGCGTTGTGGGCGTGATTGAAGAGCACTTTGCGGGTGAGGTGGGACCGGCGACGGTGCTTAATCAGCAATCGTTGGATAGCGTGGTGATTGAGGAGCTTGAGCCGGCGTCACTGAGTGGGCCGTACGCTGTAACGCCGATGGTAGTGGATATCAACGGCCCTGTTGAGAATGCCACGGTCCGCATGCACAGGACGGGCAAGAGCGAAAGCAAGCTCACGGGAACGGACGGTAACACCGTTGAGGCATTCGCTGTCGACGCAGCAACATGGACCGTCTCTATCACGGCAGATGGATTTGAAGGGCAGTCAAACCAGCTCGTTGTCACGGGCGATGCAAGTCCGATCTATACCCTCACTGCAAGCTCCGTTGCCGGATCAGATGCACCGCTAACCACGATCCCCATCACCTGCTGGGATGAGAACGGTGAGCGAGAGGAGGGCGTGACCGTCGAGATGGTGATGACCGAAGTACCACCAAACAGCACCGGTCAAGCATTCGACGCAGAAGTTCAGCGTGGTACATCAGACTCCAACGGAGCCATCGAGCTAAAGGGAGTTCGCTTTGCCACCTACAAGATTCGTCGGGGCAACTCAGCGAAGTGGCACACCATCGTTGCAGGTGGCGGTGACGTCACGCTCGCGCCGTCTTGGATCGGTCAAGACTCATCGTAGAACCCGCCCCCTTTGGGTCCTCCCTGGTTTAGCAAGCTTACCTATGCGGTGCAAAGCACCGAAATCCTGACACAAAGTCCGTCCGTCTGAATGTGGCAATCACGAGCGAATCGGAAAGAGCGAAAGACGCACAGCGGAAACGCGACCAGCGCGCCCGTGAGCGTGACCTCATCATCCCGCCGATCGCCGACAAGGCTCGCCGGCTTGAGAAAGAGCAGGACGACGCGGCGTGGATGCGGTACTACTTTCCTGACGTGTTCTATTCGCCATTCACCGAGGACCAAAAAAACTCAATCGGCGAGGTTGCTCGTTCCATCGAGTACGGAACAAAGAAGTGCATTGCTGGGCCGCGGGGCGACGGCAAAACATCCATCACGAAATATCGACTCGCAAAGGGGCTTTTGCGAAAGCGAGTGGACGGTGAAAAGTGGGGTCACCCTGAGTGCCCGTTTGCAATGTATGTCGGGGCGAGCGACCCCAAGGCAACGCAATCAGACCAAGCGATTCGCCACCATCTTCGAACTGCGTGTATTGCCAAGCCTGGTAGTGACCGCGAATTCATCGCGCATTCGCGACTTGGGCAAGACTACCCTTTTGAATGCTCAATCATTTCCTATGTGGCAAGAGCCCCAAGTCGGGCAAACAACGTCACGACCAACGGCGGGTGGAAGATCCACGTTCAGTGGGCGAACGGGTTGTTCATGCCATCGCTCGAATTCGGCGACGCCCATGAAGCTTGGGAGAAGTGGATGATTCGGCCAGGTGTCCTGGGGGCTGCGCTCTTGGCATGCGGCATCACCGGTAGCGTACTGCAAGGTGCCAACATTTTAGATGTTCGCCCAACAGCGGTCATTCTCGACGACCTGGACAATCGGGAATCGCTAGCCGCTGACAAGCGAAAGAAGAATGTTGATGACGGAGCGGTTGCGGAAAAGATATGTGAAATCATCAACAAGACGATTTCGGGAATGAAGGGCCAGGGGAGACCGATGGGGCAAGTCATGCTCTGCACCGTCACTTCCCGAAAGAGTGTCGCGTTCCGCTATTCGGACCCAACGCGAGAGCCCTCGTGGGGTGGCGTGCGAAAGAAGCGGATTATCGATTGGCCCGTGCGGATGGACCTGTGGGAAAAGTACATGGACCTTCGTCGCAAGGGTCAGCAGAAGCGAGGCGAAGATGGGGAACCAATCGACCCACATGCACGCGAAGCCCACTCGCTGTTTCTTGAGAACTACGATGAGATGTGGAGGGGCGTAAAGCTTGGAAACGACCACATTCACGATGAGACGATTCTGCCAGACGGCACGAAGACTCAAGAGGATACGCTTCAGTGGTGCTTTGACTACATCGCTGACGAAGGGATGGAGGCGTTCAAGACGGAGTATCAACAGGAGCCGCCCGAGGAGGACAGCGAGGCAATCCAATCGCAGCTTACGCAGTATCACGTATCAGACTGCGTTCGCGAGGATGAGCGATTTAGCGTTGACAACGAAACGCATCTGCTTTGCTCTGGTATCGACGTTCGCAAAGTTGAGTTGCATGAGCTGACGGTTGCGAGCAGCAAGGAGCACCGCTACCAAATCCCAGACTATGACGTGCATGGACACGCGCCGCCCGAAATTACCGAGGAGATGGCCGAAAGCGCAATCTTGCAAGGGCTCCATGCTCTCGCAAAGAAGTACGACGACCATGTGTTTTTAGACCGCGATGGAGTTCCTGTTGCTCGCGGGGTCACGCTCATTGATAAAGGGTGGATGGGCAGTTGGCGGCAGGATGATGGGACGCTGAAAACATGGGCCACCCAACCCGTAGAGACGTTCTGTCGTTCGAAGGGACTTCGGTATTGGCTCCCAGCCAAAGGGCATCCCCCACCATATCGCTCACCTCCGCCGTCTGACGCGGTGATTGTCGGCCCCCACTGGCATATGAACCGAGGGGCTGGTGCGCAGCGAACATGCACTGAAGTCATCTGGGACACGATGCACTACCGGTGCGAAATCGAGAAGGCATTTCAGACAGAAGACCCAGAGAATCGCATCGCGTTGTTTGAGCCCGTCGATGGAATACACACTGGGCATCGGCGGCTCTCCCAGCATGTCCTGAATGGTGTCAAGGGACTCGTAGAGATGCGGCAAGGCAAGACGCCCACGCCACGCCGCGACCACTGGTGGGACGCGCTCGCAATGTCGCTGGTCGCGCTCAGCATTGAAGACTGGTTTCGAAAAAACTTTGACCCACACCGAAGCAAGCCACGTCGACCCGCAGCGGTTGCGAGTCGGCATGAACAAGCGGAAGAGATTGGAGCACGATAGATGGAAACGGATTTTGAAGAAGAGACGCAAGCAGAAGAAGCAACGGAGCAGCCTAAGCCCAAAGCAGCGGACGAGAACGGGATTCCATACTGCGAAGACCACCACGTGAGGATGGTGCCAGCGAGCGGCGGCGGAAGAGGTGCCAAGGTTGCGTTTTACAAATGCCCAGTGAAGGGCTGTGAATGCAGGGCCAAGAGGATCAAGACCCGTCGAGAATCCTCAATACCCAAGGACCCAATGGTCTGCCGCACATGCGGAAAGGGCAAAGAGGTGATGGTGCGTAACAAGCGGATGTCGACCGCTACCTACACAGTGCTGGAGTGTCCAAAGTGTGGGCGAAAGTCGGCCCCGATGCCCCGCCCCGAGTATGTCAACGTTGCGACTCGGCGTTCACAGCCCCGGATTGCGGACGTGGGCGACAGGTAGGGCGTTTACATATCTGTAAAACACTTGCGTTGAGTTGGCCATCGCCCCCCGTATCTTTCGGGCATGGCCAGCGACCAGCAAATCCTTGACGAAGCACGTGCCTCACTGCTCCGCATTCTCCAGACGGACACTTCGTCCTGGTCCAACGCTGAGCGTTCGCAGCAACAGATTCAGGTTCGCGAGCTGAACGAGCTGATCGATAGCTACGAACGTAAGGTGGCTAACGCCGGTCGACGCTCTTTCATTCAGCCGGTGCGGAGGGTCGATCTATGAACCCTCTGAAGGCACTTGGGGACTGGCTTAGCAAGCCGAAGCACAAGCCTGGCAGCCGTGGACACGCTCGTGAGTTGCTCGCCCAGGCTTACGAAGCCTATCGGCTCGCGCGACGGGATCGGCCGCGAGAAAACCAGCCGCACGGTTACTCCGGCGACTCAGCAATTCAGTCGTCGCATGACCTGATGAACCGGCGGGTCCGGGACCTGGTCCGCAACACGTCCCAAGGAAAGCGAGCCCGATCGGCGTTCCAGGACTTGGTTGTCGGCACCGGCTTTCAAACGTTCTCGTGGCCATTTGCACCGCGGGAAATGCTGCAAATCGTCACTGAGATTGAATCGCTCGAAGATGGCGAGATGGGTCCGCGTCTTCAGTTCGCACTTGAGTCCGATGACCTATTCGAGCAGTGGTCGTCCGACCCAGCCCAGTTCGACACCGAGGGCCGGCTCTCGCGTTTCGAGATGGAACGGATGGCGATGGGTGAGGCCGTCACGACGGGCAACGCAATCATTGTTCGCACGATGCGAAGCGACTTTGACATCGTTCCGCTCTCCTATCAGCTCATCGAACGAGAGCAGCTTGACGAATCCCAGGATCGGCCCGCGGCTCCCGGTCAAAACAGGATCGTGAACGGCATCGAGTTCGATAAAGACAATCGAGCCGTTGCCTATCACATCTACACCGAGCATCCTCACGAGTTCTTTGGAACGGCAAATCACGGGCTCGTGGGCACTAGTGGCGTTATCCCGCATTCAGTTGGGAGTGGGCGCGTCCGAATTACCGCCGATCGCGTCATCGACCTGTGCCTTTGGGACCGCCCCTCATCATCGGTTGGCGTGAGCTGGTACGACGCCAACGGCCAGACTACATGGGATCGATGGTCATATTGCGATAGCGAGATTCGCTCGGCTGCCCTGGATGCCGCTTTTGCATTTGCCGCCTACCTCAACGACGGCGAAAAGTACGGAGCGTGGGGATTCGACGACGGAACCGAGGACGACGACGAGTTCGGAAACCGGTCCTTCAAGGTCGGCCACTCGCCGGTCGCTGCGGTCCTCGGGAAGGACGAGAAGCTGGAAATGGTCACCAGCTCGCGCCCCAATAAGGACGCACCACCGTTCATCGGGCTTCTTGACCGCGATACCGCCGCAGGCTTTGGGCTTTCGTATTTCACGCTTACCGGTGACTACGGCGGAGCCAACTTCACGAGCACTCGCGGCGCAAAGCTGGACGAAGACCTACACATTCAGCCGCTGCAAAAGTGGTTCGGCGTCCACGTAGCACTTCGAATGCGTCGCGAATTCAACGCGGTCGCGGCGGCGATGGGGCAATTTCGGTCTCTGTCGCCCGCGGAGTTCCTGGAGAACGAACGCACCTACCAGCGCTTCGACGCGATCGGCAACGGTCGCGACCTGCTGGACCCCTTCAAAGAAGGCGAGGCGAGGACCGGTCGAATGCGAACGGGTATCTCGACCTTCAAGGAAGAGTGCGCAAAGCAAAACAAGCATTGGATCCGGGTCCTGATGCAAATCGCGATTGAGCGAAAGGTGAGTCAACTCTTCGGCGTGACGCTGGACTTCTCGAAGTCTGGGGCGGGTACCACTGCCCAGCAGGCTGAAGAGGTGGCAGAAATCGTTTCAATGTACGGGGGCGACTGATGCCGAGGCGGGTGCAGCGAAAC
>JBCBLJ010000940.1:0-3024 GCA_038520195.1 Planctomycetota bacterium | reverse complement strand
TGCCCGTTTGAATCACCGCCCGACTCGGACCACAAATCGAGTTGGTGACGTAGCAGCGATCGAATCGCATCCCCTCGCGCGCGATGCGATCCATGTTCGGTGTCGAGATACGTACCGGGTCATACGCACTCAGTGCCTGGGTGCAGTGATCATCGGTGAAGATGAAAACAATGTTCGGTCGCTCGGCGACAGCCAGGGAAGCGCTGAGTAACAGCAAGCAGAATGAAAGGAGAGTCGTTCGCATGGAATGAGTTTTTGGTGGGTGGTGGCGTGGGAGGGGAGCGTCACGGCGCGGTGGCGATTTTAACTCGAAATGCGGCCAAACGGGACGATTCACGAGCGATGACGCACGAACAAAGCTGCTCGTCCGGGGACGATGGGGAGACCGGAGCGAAGAAGATTCGGATTTTTTTTGCATCTCAACGAGCCTTCGCAGGCCAAGTCGACGCTTGGTGGGGTGAATGACTTCTGCTTCACTCGAACCACTCAAAAGACCATGAACATGCTCGACGCGCCCAGCCTTCAAGGGATGAAATCCAAAATGCAATCGGCTTGGAATGCCGGTGACTACGCCACCTTTGCGACGTTCATGGAACCCGGTGCGGAGGAGATCCTTTTGAGCTGGGAGATCGAAGCGGGGCAACGGATGCTGGACGTCGCCTGCGGCACCGGCCAAATCTGCATTCCGGCTTCGCGAAAGGGCGTTGCGGTCACGGGAATCGACTTTGCGACGCGCTCGATCGAAGCGGCGCGATCGCGCGGCGAACGAGAACAGCTTGGCGTGACATTCGATGTCGGTGACGCCGAGGCAATGCCCTACGAGGACGGCAGCTTTGATGTCGTCACGTCGATGGTGGGTGCGATGTTCGCGCCCCGTGCCGAACAGGTCGCGTCCGAAATGCTGCGTGTTTGTCGTTCGGGCGGACGAATTCGGATGGTGAATTGGACGGCGGAAGGATTTGTGGGACAGATGTTTCAGACGATCGGTCAGTTCGCACCCCCGTCGCCCGACATCCCTTCTCCGATGCTTTGGGGCGACGCCGACAAGGTGCGCGTGCGCTTCGGTGACAGCGTCGACCGACTCTCCATCACCAAGCAGATCTACCCGTTGTGGGACTACCCCTTTGGTGTCGCGGAGGTGGTCGAGTTCTTTTTTCAGAACTATGGGCCGATGCAAAAGACGCTGGCATCGTTAAGCGACCACGAGGGTCAAAAGCTACGAACCGAACTGGAAGGCGTCTTTTCCGCGAACAGTATCGAAGTTCAAAATGGGATCCGATTGATCGCAGAGTTTCTGCATGTCGACGCCTTGAAGCGATAGGCCGTTATTTCGGCAAGCGGCGAAGATCCCTGGGGCACCGTCACGGTCTCGGTTTTCACTGCCGTGACGGCTCGTCGCTTCGCCGCGTTCTTCTGATTATCAAGCTTTGCAAAAGATCCCCGGGCCGCTTGAAGCTTGACAAGGAGTCGCCTCACTCCGATTCGTCGGTCTCGGCAGCGAATTGGAGGTCGCAGCTCATCCCCGGGACGATCTCGGCCGGAAGTTTACCGGTGATCGTGACGACACAGTCAAACTTGCCACTGGCAAAAGGAACGCCACCGACCGACTTCACGACACCCTTGATCATGACATCCGGGAGGCTTGTCGGCACAATCTCGCACGCGGCACCCTCGGTCACGACCGACAGTTTGTCTTCCGACAGATCGACCCGCACTTGTAGCTTTGTCGGGTCGGCAACGACACCCAAAATCTGTTTCCCCGACGCCTTGCTGTCCTTCTTCAGCTCAACCGGTTTCGCGCCAAGCTTACCGCGGTTGAGTTTGCCGTGGATGAAGATGCCATCGCTCTCCGACTTGAGCACCACCTTCTTCCGTTCCTCCCGCATCTCCTCAACGTCCTTCGATTGCTTTTCGAACTTGGTCTGCTTCTTCTGCATTTCCAGGTTCGCCTTTTTTTCGGCGATCGCCAGGTCGAGGTTCGATTTTTCAAACGCCATCACGGCGCGGGCGAGTTTGTCCTCCTGGTCTTTGTCGCCCCGTGGGATCGCTTGTTTGATCGTTCGCTCGGTCGAAATCTCGCGACCCTCAAGTGAGAAGGCGGCCGAGTCCACGGACCGTTTTGCGCGACGTAAAACGATCTTCTCGGATTCTTCGGTCAAATCATCAAGCTTGTACATCTGCTCGAGCTGCTTGTATTCCTCAGTCGCACTTTCGAGCAGGAATCGGGAAGACTCCAGTGAGAAGTTCGCCTGTTTGATTTGTCGCTCACGATCCACTTTCTGATAGTTGTCGAACTCTTCCTGAGCCGCATCACGAGTTCGCTTGGCCAATGCCTTATCGAGTTCACGGCTTTTGGCCGCCTGATCGAACGCGAACTTTTCCGCTTCGAGCGTGAGCTTGGCGAGTTCGAGGTCAATCTCCGCATCCTTGAGCTTGTCGCTCATTGCCTCGGTCTTGAACCAGACCAGGGCCTGCCCTTTCTTGACCGTTGTGCCGTGCGGTACGACGCGTTCGATCGTCAAATCGGTCAGGTGCTCATTGTCGGCGGTGACATCGAATGCCGTGACGGCTTCAAAGACGCCGGGAATTTTGATCGGCGATGGCTCGACGTCACTGGGCGAACCCGGCGAATCGTCGGCGCGGCCGATGACGGTAGCTGCCAGCAAAATGGCGAGACAGAGTGATGGACGACGAAACAGCCGTTGAAGACGCATGGGACGAAACTCGTGTGCGGATCATGGTTGGAACGCGACCATGATTACCACGGGATCGTGCCCGGTCCAGCATTCCTACGGACCGATTTTAGGATTCGGGGCAACGCACGGCCCTGAGCCGCTGGAGCGGGTTCAAGATCGGTCGCGTCACCGCTAAACGTTCAGCTAAGCGCTCAGCGCCGTCAGCCGACCTGAGCTGTCGCCGATCGATGCCGGAACAGAGTGCCCGATGGCGAATCTGTTCCTCAGCATGCTCGACTACATGGGCACTCCGGCGGAATCGATCGGCGACAGCTCAGGTCGGCTGACG
>JBCBLJ010000621.1:0-5193 GCA_038520195.1 Planctomycetota bacterium | reverse complement strand
CCAGCGGCCGTAACCTGCCGCGTTGGTCAGAGGCGAGTGGCGAGTTGGCCGCGTCAACGGCCGGGCTGCCGAAGAGCAAGGCGTGCGTTAGAGTTGTCCCGCCGTTGTCGGCCAACGGCGCTAACCGCGGATCGATCACGCCAGCACCCACTGCGCTCCCGATCAAGTTCCCATCGGCATCGGCCGTTTGAGCTTCCGTGAGCGTCGTGCCTGTGTTGTCGCCGATCAGGCTAAAGCCGATCGTATTCGACTGAGCAGGATCGAGTCTTAGGTCAGGGGTTCCCTCGCCTCTGTTGCCAGCAACAATCGTATTGCTCAAGTTCAGGGCGTCGTCGAATTGGAACAACCCACCCGCTTCGCCGCTTGCTTGGTTATTGAATACCGTGCTGCTTTCCAACGAGAGAGGTCCGACGCTGAAAAGACCGCGGCCATACGAGCGGCTTGTGTTTCCACTGACGGTGCTATTTGTGATCAACGTATTGAGCGTATCGGTATAGACGCCACCGCCCAAGCTATCGGCTATGTTGCCGCTAATCGTGCTGTCGGTCACCGTCAACCGATTCGCGACCGAACGCACAAACAGACCCCCCGCAGATCTGCTGGACGAATTCTGTTTGATCGTGCTGCGCGTCACGGTCACCTGGCCATTTCGCACCGCGATGCCTCCGCCACCAGAGGCGCTGTTGCCATCGATCGTGCTGTCGGTCAGCACGACATTTCCGCCCGGAGTGTAGATTCCTCCGCCGGCACCGGTGGCGGTGTTCCCGGTAACGCGGCTTCCGATCAGAGTCAGCGTGCCGCCGGACGTAAACAGGATTCCGGCGCCAGGCGACCCATCGATGATGTCGGCAGTTCGACCGTTCTGTAGCGTCAGCCCACTCAGGGTGAGATCACGACTGGCTCGCAGCACGCGTGAGTTCTGTTCGGCATCGACCGTGATCCCGCCGCCGAGAGAGGCCGCACTGATCTGCAGCGTGTCGGTCACCGTGAGTTCACCGCCGGTCAGTGTGATGGTGGCGCCGGACAGCGAAGGCTCGAAGATGATCCCGTTCTCGCCAGGCGTGCTGTTTGCGAAATGGATCGCTTCGCGAAGCGAGGTGACAAAGTCCGCGCTGTCCACCACATCGGCCGCAGTGGTGACAACCAGGCTCTGTAGTTCCTGTGACTCAAAGGCGCCGATATCGCTTCCGTTGCCACCGGACGCGTTCGCAACAGTCGGGTTGTCGGCTGGCCGAGCGGCGCCGCGCTGGTCGGTGGTAAGCGACGAGTTACCTGCATCGATGGCCGGTCCGCCGAAAAGCAACGCATGTGTTCGAGTCGGTCCACCGTTGTTGCCCAGCGGGCCCAATTGGGGGTCATTGTTGGCCACAAAAATGTTGTTTGTCCCACCGGTTCCGTCGCCCGGTCCCAGTAGATTGAAATCGCCGCTGAAGTTGGAACCGCCGGTCTGACCAGCGAGGTTGGCAACGCCCCCGCCGAGGTTGCCGGCCACAATGCTATTGTTGATCGTCGTTGACCCGAACGTGGTGACACCGGCGCCATTGGCACCTTGCGAATCATTCAGCGTGATCGTGCTGCTGTCGATCACAACACTGCTGGTGTCGGCGTACAGTCCGGCGCCGACACCGTTGGATTGGTTGCCGCTGATCGTGCTACCGGTCACATTCACGGTTCCGGCGACCGAATGGATACCACCACCGGTCGTGCCACTGGTGTTTCCGTGAATCGTGCTGCCGGTAACCGTCAGCGCGGTGTTGGCGTCCAAACGAACTCCGCCGCCACTGCCGACCGTCGTGTTGCCGGTGATCGTGCTGCCCGCAATCACGACCGATGTATCGGCCTCCGCCTTCACACCGGCGCCCCCTGTGCCGGCGGTGTCGTTGCCACCTGTGATCGTCAATCCTTTGAGAGTGACCGATGTGCCGGCGAAAGCGACACCGATCACACGGTCGACGATTCCCGCGCCGTTGATCGTGATGTCCGCCGTATTGTTGCCGCTGGTGTCGCCATCGATGGTGATGCCGGATGTCAATGTGGGGAGATTCGACGCCAGCGTAATTGTCCGGCCACTCAGCGTCGGTTCAAACGCAATGGTGTCGGGTTCTGGTGTGTTGTTGGCTGCCGTGATCGCCTCGCGCAGTGAGATCGAACCATCGGCCCCAGGATTGGCAATCAATGAGGCGATCGATAGCAAATCCGCAGGTATCGCATCAACCGTGTCGGTCGCGTTTCCGACGGCGACGGTCGCGAGCAAGCGTCTAGATTCAAGTTGCTCAAGTCGCGCGAGTCTGCGTCGTCGTTTATGAATCTGACGGTTTCTTGAATAGGAGGACAATGATTCGCTCGGCAATGAAAAGGGAAAAGCAGTGGATTCGTCGATCAGTGGATTGGTCGATCAGCTTGCAGCGAAACGCAGCTCTTGTGGAACGCTTTGCAGCGATTCGTCGCCCAGGACATAGGAGTGACCCACGATGTTGGGATCGTGGTTGACCAGGTCGGGAAATCGAACTCCCGGCATGACCTCGACGGAAAAGATCTCTTGCACGCCGGTTTCAAACCGACAGAAACCAAGCGTCTTACCCGTCTCGATGTTCAACACCCAGACGCCGCAAGAACGATGCTGAGCTTCCTCCAATCGATCCACCAAGGGGATGCCGCTAAAGACCGCTGATTCACGCACCTGCGACAAGCCGATGAATGCCAACGGCCCATAAAAACTCAGGCCGCGCGTGAATCCGGGAAACTTGGCGATTGGTTCGTAACGTCCGTTGGTTGGATCGATGACACCGATCGAGCCATCGCCGCTTTCAAGCACCCACAATTGATCGCGGTACCAACGTGGAGAGTGCGGCATCGACAGCCCACGAGCGATGACTTCATGCGAATCGACATCAATGACCAAGCCGCCGTCGCGCCGGTTTTTGCGCCACGAGCCCGGTGCATCTTGTTCGCCGAATGCGGTGACGAACGCCGGTTGACCATCGCGCATCGCCAATCCGTTCAAGTGACAGCTGTCCCCGGGGGCCAACTGATTGATGAAGCTTGGACGCCAGATTGGTTCAAAACTGTTCTCGTCACTACGCGCGCATAAACAACTGAATGCCGTGTTGACGAAGATGAGTTCGCTTTCGGTGTCTCGCTCGCCCAGCCGTGGAGTCTGCCACGCCATTTCGTGAATCTGAATATCGCCGGTGCAGTGCGAGCGGCGGGGAAGAAAGCAGGCATCGTGCCGAGCCGCGACACGTGGATAGTCATCCGACGTATTCAGTTTTTCACAGACGGCCGGGACGTCGTGGTACTCCCAGATATCGATCCCGCAGCCGATCGCCAAACGACCGTTCAGTCGTGCCATTCCCATTGGGCGATTCAGGCTGCGAAAGTGTGTATTGAGAACACCGTCATCGTTTCGCAGGAAAACTAGCTTGCCTGCCTGGTAGGTAGTGACGGCCAACGAGCATTGCAGTTCTCGCAACACATCCGGAAAGCTATTGGTGTGCACGCTCGCCAGCGGCTCCGCGGTGATCGCCGACTGTTTCGGGACCTGCGACTCAGCGACCGAAGCGGCAGGTGTGCATTCTGCTATCGCCGTCTGATTCATGGCTCTCTCCTATCGAGAAGGGGTTCGATAGAAGGACACTCACGGGCCGCGTATGCGAGATGACAGGAAAATGACAAGAAATCCGGATTCGTTCGAACGCCGTGCTCCTGGTACGCTTTCGCGCAGGCGAATCACAGGGTCAATGCCGGACGTTATGCTCGGAGGGTCACACGAAACAACGTGTCGCCCGCCCGAATCGAGTCTTGATCCAAAACTGAACAGTGATCGATTCTCCGGCCACGCAAAAACGTGCCGTTGTGGCTGTTGAGGTCCTTCAAGTTCCAGCCCGACTCAGACCACCTCAGCTCAAAGTGGACACGCGATAGCGCTGGGTCGGGAACGACCAATTCCACATCGGCGCTACGCCCGACCCGAACAACAGTTTCAGGCTCCGCAAAAATCACCGTTCCTTGACGCGGTCCACGGACCACCGCAATTGCGAGGCGGTTTCCTCCGGGTGGTTGTCGGTCGCGGTGTTCTCCAATCGTTTCTGTTTCTTTCTTAGCCGTCACTTCCAAAAACCCGCCGTGAAATAGGATGGTTCCGGATGAGACACTGGCAAACAGACATGCGTCCGTGACAAGAATCCTCGCGTAAAGCTCGAAAAATGACCAACCGACGTGCATCGACGTCTCGCCGCCATCAGCTTGATGCGAGCCGCGGGGCGGACCGAGCGTTTCAGTGAAGACTGTTTGCCGCGCTTCGCACTCGAGTAGCCGTGACCGTGTCAAGCTAGGGTTGGTTACGCTTTGAACTGCTAAGACCGCGGCGGCGTTCCTCTTCATAGCCGCGTGTCGCATCCCAGAGATGGACACCCTCACCCCAGCTACCAGCTAGAACGCTCATCCCATCCGGGCTCCACCGGACCGTTCGCACAGACCCGGACGCCAATTTGATTGCCACCTGGCGGCTGTCGACATCCCAAACAACCACCGAGCTATCGCTCGCGGAGACCAGTCGTTTGCCGTCCGGGCTCCAGTCAATCGACTTGTAGTTTTCGCGCAGCTCATTGAGCATGGAAACCTGCTCCCCCGTTTGTGTATCCCAGATGATGATCGCACCGTTTTCGGCGGTAGCAAGTTGCGAACCATCGGGACCAAACCGTACCGCCCAAATACGTTCGGTTTCGCGACGAACATTCCAGGCTTCCTTTCCGCTCGGGTCCAACAGTCGAAGCGAACCATCTAATTCGCCGACAGCGAGCCTGGGCTCGGTTTGGTGCCAGTCGACCGAAGTCGCGCGAATGTCGGGCCGATCGACCACAATCTGCCCAGTGACTGCGTCGACCACCATCAACTCCTCTTCGAACGTACACCCGGCGAGCCATTTTGCGTCGCCGCTCCAGGCAAGATCCAGGATCCATGTTTCAAAGCCCTCGAGTGTTCTCAATTGCTGATCCGCAGGATTCCAGATTTTCACATAGTCCCTGCCGGAGAAAGCGACTCGCTCATCGATCGGATTAACGCAAATCGCCTCGACGCGTCGTGCAGATGGATCAACGACCTGCTCAACACCCGTCGAGGCGATTTGCGTTAATCCGATCGATGAGCGAGTCGCTTTCTCCGGCAGGGACTATGTGAAAATCTGGAATCCTG
>JBCBLJ010000633.1:0-5081 GCA_038520195.1 Planctomycetota bacterium | reverse complement strand
GGTATCGCGGTGAGAGCGAAGGCCGCATCGTCAGCGACACCGGTGCTCGTTCCGAAATCCCCGATGGGCTGAACGAAAAGAACGCCGCCAAAGAAGCGTTCTCAACGTTCTCGCTGCATGTCAGCGACGTCGCCTTCAAGCTCGCCCGCGCCGCATTGGCTAACAGCGAATGGCCCGAAGCGGACAAGGTCCGAATCGAAGAGTTCGTCAACGCGATTGACTACGGCGATCCGATGCCCAGCCAAGAGGAGAGAGTCGCGTGTCGGCTGGAACAATCGGCGCACCCGTTTTTGCAACAACGCAATCTGCTCCGCGTTTCGATGCGAACCGCCGCTGCGGGCCGCGCCGGAACGACGCCGCTGCGTCTGACGCTGCTCCTGGACAACTCGGGATCGATGGAGCGCATTGATCGACAACAGACCGTTCGACGTGCCTTCGCTTTGTTGGCCGCACAACTGAAACCGTTTGACCAAGTCACGCTGATCAGCTTTGCCCGCACGCCGCGACTGCTCGCCGAAGGCCTCAGTGGGACGCAAGCTCAGCAACTCGTTCCTCTGATCGATAGCCTGCCGAGCGAAGGCGGCACCAACCTCGAGGCTGCCCTTCAACTGGCGTTTGAAAAAGCGAAAGAACAACAAGCCGATGGCGCACAAAACCGAATCATCTTGTTGACCGACGGCGCCGTGAACCTAGGTAACGCGAATCCTGACAGTCTCTCACAGAGAATCATCGCGATGCGAGGAGCGGGAATCGCCTTTGACGCCGCGGGCATCAGCGCCAATGGGCTGAACGACGAAGTCCTCGAAGCACTGACTCGGAAAGGCGATGGACGCTACTACCTGCTCGACTCCATCGACGACTGTGACGATGGCTTTGCCCGGCAGATCGCCGGTGCACTTCGTCCGGCGGCCAAAAACGTCAAGATTCAAGTGGAGTTCAATCCACAACGTGTCGGCCGTTACAAGCTCTTGGGGTTTGAAAAGCATCGTCTGAAGAAGGAAGACTTCCGCAACGATAGCGTCGACGCGGCGGAAATGGCGGCCGAGGAAGCGGGCGTGGCGATGTACCAATTCGAAGCCAAACCCGATGGCGAAGGAGACATCGGCTCGGTCTCCGTTCGCTTCCGTGATCTCTCGACCGGCCTGATGGTCGAAAAGCGTTGGCCGATCCCCTACGAAGCCGACGCACCCGGACTCGACCGTGCGGCGTCGCCGATCAAGATCGCCGCATCGGCGGCCCTGCTCGCGGCCAAACTTCGTGGTGAACCACTCGGTGAATCCGTCGACCTCAAAACGCTCGCCGGATTCGTTTCGTCGGTGCCTCCGTCGGATCGATCCGAACGAGTCGAAGAACTCCAAAACATGATTCAGCAAGCCCGGCAACTAGAAAGCAAGTAGCCCGGTTGGCAAGACGAGGATGAGCAGAACACTGCGGAAAGCAACACGCCGATCACACCATTTTCCAACATAGTTTTCCCTCAACTCACATCGCCCGCTATCGAACAAACATTCGATCACCCAAACGACAAAACCTTTCGAGAAGTAACGCCTAGAGACTCTCCCATGAAGACACTCGCCTCCCACCTATTGAGCAGTTGTCTCGCCGCGATCCTGGCGCTACTGCCGGCGCCGTCGTTCGCTCAAGAAGACTCCGACGCCGCAACCAAAACGGACGGAGCGACGATCATTTTCGAGACGCGGGATCCTCCACCCGAACCACCGCTCTTTTTCAAGGCCAACGCCAACGCGCGGGTAAAAGTCGACTCGGAGGAGATCACCCAAGACATCCGTCTCAGCATCGAGATTGTGCAGGGCAAGGCGGACGCCCTCAGTTTCGGAATCAAAGGGGACGGAGAGATCAAAGAGGTCTCCGGCGACGGGCTTGTCTCGTGGAGCGTCCGGCGAACCGAATCCGGCCGGTTCCTCGATTTGCATGTCGAGGAGGACACGACGAAGCTCAGTCCCGTGGTCAAGATGCACTCCAGCGGACTTCAATTGCCGTCCTCAATCGAATTGGTTCACCTGGCACCTGGCGATTCAATCGGTTTCAACTCGGTCGTCGAGGTTCAATACTCCGCTGACGTCGTCGCTAAGGTGACTGAGTTGGCTGGCTTTGTCCCGCTCGACGATGACTCTGGGAAGGATCGGTTTCAAACGGCGACTGGCGGCCGCATTGTGCTGTCACTCAGCCCCGCCGGGGCGGCACGAGCGCCGATTGAATTGACGGAAACAAAGCTAACCGGCCAGCGCCACGAGAATGGCAAGTCGGCGCAGTTTCAGTTCCGGGGCAATGCCTTGGTCACCAAGGCGGGAAGCGAGTTGGTCTTGCTCTCAGGCGATGCCGCGATCACTGCGATACCCGAAAATGAAAACTATCAACTGAGGCTCGCCAAGGAAGGAACAAAATCGGTCTACAAACTTGTCTTCGAGAACGTCGGTGAGTTCCCGATCGAATTGAATTTCGTTGCCCGACTCAACTCACCCGAAGCCAACCGCCACTCGATGGACTTCACGGTCGCCACCGGCGCGGTGGTGCCGATTACCCTCAACGGGTTCGACGAAGATCTCGAGTTCCTCGGTGAACAAGAGGCGGTCGTGCCGATGCGTTCGGGTGACACTTGGCTTGGCTTTTTGCCCGCCAGTGGCCGTGCCCATCTGGAGTGGAAAACGGCACGTCAGGCCGGCGAGAGCAAACTGTTCTTTACAACAACGGGTCAAACCGAGGCGCAAGTTGGCGCCGGGTTGCTGCGACAAACCCACCAGATCAACTACCAGATTCTGCAGGGCGAACTCAAAGCAATCCGCGTCACACTTCGTGGCCCGGGCGAGATTCTCGACGTGCAAGGGCTCAACATTCTGTCTTGGCAAGTCGACGGTGACGGTGAGGAACGCACGCTCGATGTGAGGCTCAGCCAAGCGATGACGGCGAACGCCCAGATCAACGTTCGCAGCCAAACGCCGCTGGACGCGTTTCCGGTGCGCGTCGAGGGCTTACGTCTTGAGCCGATTGGAGCGATCCGGCATTCCGGCTACTTGCGATTGAGCAATCTCGGATCGGTGCGGCTTGAACCGACCGACCTTGAAGGGCTGACTCAGCTCGCGCCCGATCAATTCCCCGGCGGCGCGATCCAGGCCCGCCAGGTTTTTGTCTATCGATTCCCGGCCGCGAACCACGCGTTCACGATCGCGGCCGATCGAATTCAGCCGGAAATCAACGTTTCGCAATTGGTGCTTTATCAACTCGCCGAAACCGATCGCGTGATCCTGGCTGACATCGAACTCGACATCCGCGAAGCGCCGATCCGGGAATGGGACGCGGTGATTCCATCGGATTATTCGGTCGTCGCGGTAACCGGAGCGAGCATCGCCGACTACATCGCCGCGACGCAGGATGCCGATGGGAAGCGTAACTTGAAAGTCATCTTTGGAAAAGACGTCATCGGTCGCCAACTCGTATCGTTGCACTTAGAGAAAAGCCAGCCGGCCGCCGCCGAAGATTGGACATTGCCCCAGCTTGAATACCCCGACGCCAAGTCCGTTCGAGGAGACATTGGGATCGTCGGCGCTCCCGGGTTTCGACTGTCGGTTTCGGCTTCTGATTTGTTGGTCGAAAAACCGCTGTCCTATTTTCCCAAACCGGTCCCGAATCTTCAGCAAGCGTTTCGCATTCGCGAGCCGGCCTGGTCCGCAACGATGACCATCGAGCTGCTTCAGCGCAGCATCCAGTCAGACGTTTTCCACCTGTACTCGCTGGGTCAAGAAACGGTTTATGGAAGTGCGTTGATCAACTATCTGGTCACCGGTGCACCGGTGTCGCAATGGCGGATCACTGTTCCGGAGAGCCTCGGCAACGTGATGGTCGATGGACGCGACGTGCGGACCTGGCGTCGTGAAGACGACACGCTGATCGTTTCGCTTCATCAGCCCGTGATGGGCGCTTACACGCTCTTATTGACGTATGAAGAAAAGCCCGACGCGGACAATGGCAACTTCAATGCTGGCACCATCGTGCCGCTGGAGGTGCAAGGTGAGCGAGGCTACATCCAGGTCGTCAGTCCGATGCAGGTGGAGATCGGAACGGAGGCTGTCTCGGAGGACCTTCTCAAGCTCGATCCGCTGGAACTCCCCGCCGAATTCCGTTTGTTGAGCACTGCCCCGTCGTTGGGGACATGGCAATACACCGAGCGTCCCTTCACGCTCGGCCTGAAAGTCACTTGGTTTCAACCTGGATCCATCGCGACGCAACTCGTCGAGTTCTCCGAAGCCAACAGTCGAGTCTCCAAGGACGGCGAGTTAGTCACCGATGTGGTGTATTACGTGAAATCGCGTGGCCAACGTTCGCTCAAGATTCAACTCCCCGGGGCACCGGTTCGTCTTTGGGACGTGGCCGTCGACGGACAGCCCGTGACGGCGCGCCAGACCGAAGAGGCAACGGTGATTCCCTTACCCGGCACCGATCCCAACATCCCCATCGAAGTCAAACTTCGCTTGGGAAAACCGGCGGTCGATGAAGCCAACCCCGAACTCGCTTTGCCGGTCGTCTTCGCGCCGGTTCTCAAAACACGTTGGAGCGTCACGGGCGACGAACAGCACGTTCTGGTGCCGCGCGGCGGAAACGTCTCGCCACCGGAGGCCGTTCTCCGACCCACGGGCTTCGAGTGGGTGGCGCGACGAGGCTTGATCTATCTGATCGCGATCGGGGTGCTTGCGTTGATCGGTGCGTTAGGCTGCCGCGCTTCCTTTTGGATTCGCATCGCGGGCGTGGCTGTCTTACTGGTCGCCTTTGGTGTCTCCGTCGCTGCGGCGCGGGACGCTTGGCGGGATACCGGCCGACCCGCGGCGCTCGGGTTGAGTCTGCCGGTGTTGGCCGCCGGTGAGGAGGTTGAACTCCGTGTCGAAAACATGCCCCTTTGGCGTGCCGATCTCAACGTGTGGGGACTCGCGGCGATCGCGGTAGGTCTACTCGCCATCGCGGCAACGTTGCTTCGACGGCAGTGGTCGCTGGCAGGTTTTGGCAGGATGATCGGTGTTGCCTTGGTCGTTTTGGGTACGCTCGCCCAGGGCGACGGTGCGCCTTGGTTC
>JBCBLJ010000197.1:0-11301 GCA_038520195.1 Planctomycetota bacterium | reverse complement strand
GTTGCTCTCCGTGATGCGCGGGGGGACCTTTTACGGTGTTGGCGAACTCACCGGAACGCTTGAAGTGACGGCGACGGCGGTTCGCCAACGCATCGATCGGCTTCTCGACCGCGGATTACTCGAGCGGGAGAAAATTGTCGCCGGGCGTGGCAGACCCACCTACCAGTATCGAATCACCGAGCGAGGCTTGCGGGAGCAGGGCGCGAACACGACGGCTCTGGCAGAAGCACTCTGGGCCGAGTTGATGTCTCTGGAGGACAGGCAACTTCGCGAGCAGATGCTCACCTCGGTCGCGGCCCGACTCGGCAAAGAGTACGCCGCCCAGCTTGACGCCGAGGCACCGCTTGCCGATCGAATGCGGGTGCTCTCCGATCTGATGGCCAACAAACAAGTCAGCATCGATGTGAATGCCGACACCGGGTTGCCGGTCCTCGACATTACGTCGTGTCCGTTCCCGACACTCGCCGACGCGTCAGAGGATCACTCGATGTGTCGACTCGAAGAGCAGGTTCTTTCTGAGGCCCTCGGCAAGCCTGTTCAACTCAGTCGCTGCTGCCTTGACGGCGACTCGTGCTGTCAATTTACACCTTCCGAAACCGAAACCAACACTTAAGTCATTCTGAGCCTGAATCGATTCATGACACACATTTTGCACATCGAAAATCTGCACGTTTCCGTGGGCGAGAAACCGATCCTTCGCGGCGTCAACCTGACGATTCGTCATGGCGAAACGCACGCACTGATGGGACCAAACGGTAGCGGTAAAAGCACATTGGGATTGGCCATCATGGGCCACCCTGGTTATGAGGTCACGGATGGCTCGATCACTCTCGACGGTCAAGATGTGCTGGACATGGAGCCCGATGAACGAGCCCGCGTCGGCATCTTCATGGCTTTCCAGCGGCCGATGGCGATCCCGGGCGTCAAGATGGCGGACTTTCTCCGGCACGCGACAACCAATGTTCGTCGCCCTGACCGCAAGGAAGGCGAAGAGTTGATTCCGATGCGTGAGTTCCGCAAAGAGCTCAAGGACAAGATGGCCCATCTCAGAATGGATTCCGAGTTCGCGCGTCGTTATGTCAATGACGGATTCTCGGGCGGCGAAATGAAGCGTGCTGAGATTCTGCAGCTCGCGATGTTGCAGCCCAAGTTTGCAGTTCTTGACGAGACCGACTCGGGGCTCGACGCCGACGCGGTTCGTTTGGCGAGTGAGTCGATCGCGGACATCGGGCACCAAAAGATGGGCCTGTTGATCATCACGCACCACGACAAATTGCTCGAGCACAACCCGCCGGAGTTCACGCACGTCATGCTCGGCGGCCGACTGGTGGAAACCGGCGGCAAGGAACTTGCCGAGGAATTGCACCAACACGGCTACGACCGCATTCGAAAAGCGTACCCCGACGCCGAAGCGGCGAACCAGCAAATGCTCGCCGAAGACGCTGCCGTCTGAGTCAAACGCGTCTAGCCGGCCCAACGCAAGTACACACTGAGAATCACCAAGAAGGACGATCGTCATGTCGACGGATACTCCCGCCAAGCCCGAGCTTGGGGAAATCAACAAGTACAACTTCCGAACCGAAACGACCGGTGTCTTCAAGGCCCAGAAAGGCCTCAACGCCGATGTCGTGCATCAAATCTCGGACATCAAAAACGAACCGGACTGGATGCGTGAATTCCGTTTGCGTTCGCTGGAGATTTTCGAGTCGAAGCCGATGCCCAAGTGGGGCGGCGCGATCGATATCGATTTCCAGGACATTTACTACTATCTCAAGCCCACCGAGCAGCAAGGTCGGACGTGGGATGATGTGCCCCAGGAGATCAAGGATACCTTCGACAAACTTGGTATCCCCGAGGCGGAAAAGAAGTTCCTGGCGGGCGTGAAAGCTCAGTTCGAAAGCGAGGTCGTTTACGGCTCGTTGGAAGAAGACTTGGCCAAGAAAGGAGTCATCTTCACCGACACCGACACCGCCGTTCGCGAGCATCCGGAATTGCTGCGTGAGTACTTCGGTAAGGTCATTCCGCCGGAGGACAACAAGTTTGCCGCTCTTAACAGTGCGGTCTGGTCCGGTGGCTCGTTCATCTACGTTCCCAAGGGTGTGTCCATCGACTTCCCGCTGCAAGCGTACTTCCGGATTAATGCGGAAAGCATGGGGCAGTTTGAACGGACACTGATCCTCGTCGACGAGGGTGCCAACGTGCACTACGTCGAAGGCTGCACCGCGCCGATGTACAGCACCGAAAGCTTGCACAGTGCGGTCGTTGAAGTCGTCGCCAAGCGTAACGCGCGTTGCCGTTACACGACCATCCAGAACTGGGCCAACAATATCTACAACCTCGTGACCAAGCGTGCTTGGGCCTACGGTGACGCGACCATGGAATGGGTTGACGGAAACCTAGGCAGCAAGCTCACGATGAAGTACCCGGCCGTTCACATGAAAGAACCCGGGGCGCGAGGCGAGATCCTTTCGATCGCGTTCGCCAGCGGTGGCCAACACCAAGACGCCGGTGCGAAGCTCGTCCACGAGGCTCCTAACACCACTGGCCAAATCATTAGCAAGAGTATTAGCAAGAACGGCGGCCGTTCGAGCTATCGAGGCTTGGTCGCCGTCCAGCCGGGTGCGCACAATTCCAAGAACAACGTTGTCTGTGACGCGTTGATCCTCGACCCCGAGAGCCGCAGTGACACGTACCCATACATCGAAGTCGGTGAGCAGGACGTTCAGATCGGCCACGAAGCGAGCGTGTCACGGATCGGTGAAGAGCAAATGTTCTATCTGCTCTCACGCGGTCTGACCGAACAAGAAGCGAGCACGATGATCGTCAACGGTTTCATCGAGCCGCTGGTCAAAGAATTGCCGATGGAGTATGCGATCGAGATGAATCGCTTAATCCAACTGCAAATGGAAGGCAGCGTCGGCTAATCGCCGACACTCTCCTCGTCATCGAAACCGAATTGGTGACTCGGCATCCGTCGAGATCACTCACCGTCTGCCCTCACCTGCATACCATGCCGCAAACAACGCACGCCTTCGACGCCGCCGGATTCGAGGCCTTTCTGAAATCGCAAAGCGAACCGGATTGGCTCACCGAACTTCGACAAGAGGCATTTGAACACGCTCAAGCAATGGATTGGCCGGCGCGACGCCACGAGGAATGGCTTCGCACCGACATCCGTCTCTTCCAACTCTCGAAGTATCCGTTGCCCGCGACCGAAGCCTCGTCGGTTGAGTCACCACACCAACTTCTCGACGGTGTTGAACTCGGCGGAAGGATCGAAACGCTCGACAGCCATGTCCTGTCGGAGTCGCTCGACGAAGAGTTGGCGGCCAAGGGAGTTGTCTTTGGTGAACTTTCAAAGATCGCCCAGTCGCATCCGGAACTTGTGCGACCGCACCTGTTCACCGCGTTTGACCCGGACCACGACAAATTTGCAGCGCTGCACGCGGCGTTTATGGCTGGCGGGCAGTTTCTCTACGTCCCTCGCGGCGTTGTCATCGATCGGCCGCTGCACATCGGCTCGATCCTCAGTGATGGAGGAACTGACACGACCCACACGTTGGTCGTGCTCGAAGACGGTGCCGAGGCGACCGTGCTTCACGAATCCAATAGCACCGACAGGAACGCCGGTGGGTTGCACCTCGGTGCGATCGAATTGGTGCAGAAGCCGGGATCACACTTGCGGTTCGTCAGTCTTCAAGAGTGGGGCCTTAAATCCTTCCACTTCGCTCAGCAAAAAGCGATCGTGGACCGAGACAGTACGCTTCAGTGGACCATCGCCGCGATGGGGTCTGCACTTTCGAAGGTGAATCAGTCCGTCGATCTGACCGGACCGGGCGCGGACAGCCAGGTCAATGGAGTTCTATTCACAGAGGGCCGTCAGCACTTGGCCTACCACACCCAGCAATATCACCGTGCACCCAGTTGCCACAGTGACTTTTTGTACAAGTCAGCTCAGCAGGACAATAGCCGAACGGTCTGGCGGGGAATGATTAAGGTCGACCCGGCTGCCCAGAAGACGGACGGCTATCAACGCAACGATAACTTGGTCTTGTCCCCCAATGCGCGGGCGGATTCGATCCCGGGCCTGGAAATCGAAGCCGACGACGTTCGTTGCACCCACGGCAGCACGACTGCGAAGGTCGATGAGGAGCAAGTCTTCTACGCACGATGCCGCGGTTTTACGCGGAAGGAAGCAACCCGTATGATTGTGGTCGGTTTTTTCCAGCAGATCTTCGACCGAATCACCATCGAGAGCGTTCGAGATGCTCTCGGCGAGGCGATCGCGCGTCAGGTTCGCGAGTACGAGTAGGAGCGATTAGATGCTTGCAGAAGACAAAGTTCGCGAATCGCTCAAGCAAGTGATCGACCCCGAACTGTACGTTAACATCGTCGACCTCGGTTTGATCTATGTGATCAACGTTGGTGAGGAGAAGGAAGACGGACGGCACGATGTTCACGTGGAGATGACGATGACCAGTCCCATGTGCCCTGCGGGGCCTCAGCTGGTTGCGGGCACCAAGTCGGCGGCCGAAGAGCTGGAAGAAGTCGATACTTGTGAAGTCAAGGTGGTGATGGAACCAGCTTGGTCCCCCGATCTGATGACCGACGAAGCTCGCGATCATCTGGGGATCTTTTGATGAGCTCTTGCGGGGAATAGTTCATTGCGCGTGTTTGTCGGGGAGTACGTCTGCGGCGGTGGCTTTGCGGACCAATCGACCGATCAACTCCCGATCGGTATGCGCCGTGAGGGCGAGGCGATGCTCCGTGCGATCGTGGAAGACCTCTCGGAGTTTTCCGAAACGGTCGTGATGCTCGAGGATCGTTTTGACCTCGCGTTCGACTACAGCAAGGTCCTTTCATTCAATCCTGAAAAGCCTCTTTGGTCGCAGTGGGTCGACGCCGCCCGTGGCTGCGATTCGGCCGTGATCATTGCGCCGGAAACCGATGGTCTTCTTGCCAAAGGTGTCGCGTCGTTGCGCGCCAGTGGCGTTGACGTGATCGCCGGTAGCGGTGACTTCTTGCGAGTGGCGAGCGACAAACTGCTCACCGCTCAGCTCTTGCATCAAGCTGGCGTGGCGCATCCGGCCTACTTCGCGATTGAAGACCAACGAATGGCGGAGGAAGTGGCGGCATCTGATCGGTTTGTCGTCAAGCCGCGCGACGGGTGTGGTACTCAGCAGATTCGCTTGTTCGATGATTTTGATGCCGCGTTGGCAACGATGGACGAGAATTCGTTGATGCAATCTTGGGTTAATGGACAAAGCATCTCGATCTCGTTGCTTGCTTCGGGCACGACGCAGACTTTTTTGCCCGCCGTGTCGCAAGAAATCATCGCCGAAGACTTCGCCTATCTCGGAGGGCGAGGCCCGTTGAACGACCGTGCGCAGCGCCGTGCCTCGGCGCTCGCGTCGCGGGCGATCGCCGCAATGCCCCCGACGGCCCGCGGATTTGTGGGACTGGACATGATCCTTGCCGATGAGCCAAGCGATGACTGCGTGATCGAAATCAATCCCCGGCTTGCGACTTCCTATGTCGGTCTGCGAGAGATGATCCACGGGAACCTCGCGGCGCGGCTCTTTGACATCGAAACCGGGCCCGTCCGATGCAAAGCTACTGTGGATTCGGTGCGTTGGACTCCCGACGGTGACGTGAAATGCGACGCGCCCGCGGTCGCGCAGTGACACCCGATGGCTTCGTCGTTTCAGACCACGGTGATCGGCCTCGATATTGGCGGCGCGAATCTCAAGTACGCCGATTCCCAAGGACGCACTCACTGCACTGAGTTTCCACTCTGGCAGCGTCCCGAAGAACTTCGGCGGCAACTCCTCGCCGATTTGAAAAAGCTCGTGAACGGAGAGATCATCGGTGTCGCCGCCGCCATGACCGGTGAACTCGCGGACTGTTTTCTGGATCGGCGACGAGGTGTCGCGCATATCGTTGAGCGCCTCGATGCCGCGGTCGCCACGCTCAACCTGCCTCCGCCGGTTTACTACGGCGCGGATGGTTGCTTTCGCGATTCACCGTCGGCGATCGCAGAAACGGACCTGACCGCCGCGGCAAATTGGCATGCATTGGGAACCTTCGTCGCGCGCGAGTACGCAAGCGACGGCTGGCTGATCGACATCGGGTCGACTACCACCGATATCATTCCGCTTCGAAACGGACAGGTCGCCACAAAGAGCCAAACGGATTTCGATCGCTTGGCAGCCCAAGAATTGGTCTACCTTGGCGGCGCTCGAACACCGGTGTGCTCGATCATTGACTCACTCCAAGTTGAAAGTCGACCGGTGCCGGTGATGCGGGAGGTCTTCGCCACGATGGACGACGTGCGGATCCTGCTCGGGTTCACCGACGAAGCACCGAATGACCATCAATCGGCCGATGGCACGCCGCGCGATCGATCCCACGCCGCCAATCGAGTCGCCCGAATGGTCGGACTGGACCATCGCAGAGTCGACATTGACCAGGCAACGGACTTGGCGAAGCAGATTCATGCCGCGGCACGATCGATCGTCAAGGATGCGACCGCTAAGATCCCTCGCGGGGCATCCGTCGTGGTGTCGGGACATGCCCGCGACCTACTCGAAAACTTGGGCGCCGCGGAACGTATGATTGATCTGACGCAACGCCTTGGCGCCGAGGTCTCTCGCGTTGCACCGGCATTTGCCGTCGCGAAATTGCTCTCTTCTGTTTTGCCAAACGCATGCGACGCACCCTGAAAATCGGCGGTAGCTTGCTCCGCGATCGCACGCTGGCGACGCGTTTAACGCGATGGCTCGACGGCGAACCTCCCGCACAAACCATCGCCATCGTCGGAGGCGGAGAATTGATCGATGCGATGCGGGGACTCGATGCGACCCATCAATGCGATCCTGAGTGGATCCACTGGCGCTGCGTCGATCTGCTGCGTGTGACGTTCGAACTGCTCGGCGAACAACTTCTCGATTGGAAAACGATTTCGTCGCGGGCCGAATTCGATGCGTTGAAGTCCGCGCCGACTGACGGATCGGCGTATCTGCTGGCTGTCGACAGTTTCTATTTTCCCAACGGCTCGGCGCCCCTACCGGAAAACTGGTCGACGACCACCGATGCCATCGCCGGGTGGCTTTCGATCGTGCTCAGCGCCGACGAACTGGTGCTGCTTAAGTCCTGCGATGTCCCGGTGGAGTCGCCAATCGAGATACTTTCTCGGCAGGGTATCGTTGACGAGGCGTTGCCGAGTTTGGCCGAACGCTTGTGTCCCATCCGCTACATCAACTTCTCGGCGAAGATCGATCTGCCGTGAATCAAGCTCGAGATGCTGGCCTTCTTTCTTAGGCACTCCAATGACGCCAGCGAGTTGATTTCGCGGATCATTCTTCACAAGAGCCCCTGACAGTTGAATCTGAATTCAGCGGTGAGGTCGTCCCTGGCAATGCAAAAGCGCGGCGATGATTGCGGCCATACAACGGAGGGCATTGAAAAACCAGCCCGAGTTGAAGACAGAGGTCTCAAGACTGGGTCACTATCGCACACCTTGGATGTGCGTTTGCGCCCACGTTCGTCTTGTTCCCTTGGATCTGGCGAATGGTCGTTTTGCTTTTACGCCGTTCCCGTAGACTAATCGCCGAATTCACAGATGGTCCCTAGGTCCGAGGCCCAGGCGGACAGATGTTCAAGAAGTTGCTCGGTTTTAGTTTGGTTGCCACGGTCCTCATTGCCTTCGCCGCGGGAGTTGGTTTCGATTGGCTATCGGCCCACGGTATGGAGCAGCCTGGCTACGTTGCACTTGCGATCTTGATTTCCGCGGCCATCCTTTGGATTACCGAGGCGGTGCCTCTATTCGTCACTAGTTTGACAATTCTTTTGCTCGCCTTGGTCTGGCTCATGCCGACGATGAAGGCAGGGTCTATCAAAGTCGACCGAGAGATGTTCTTGGCCCCCTTCTTCTCGGACGTGATTGTCCTTTTTCTGGGCGGCTTTGCCATTTCATCCGCGCTGCACAAACGTCGGCTCGACGAGTTTCTTGCCATCCTGATGCTGCGGGCCTCCGGTGGGACGCTACCGGGATTGCTCTTCGGCATCATGATTGTGACGGCCTTCTTATCGATGTGGCTGAGCAACACCGCAACGGCCGCAATGATGCTCGCGATGGTGTTGCCGATCGCGAACCAGCTCGAGGACAGCGATCAGCGTGGAAAGGGACTTCTGCTTGCCGTCGCCTTTGCCGCAAACGCAGGTGGATTGGGTACACCAATCGGAAGCCCTCCAAACGCGATCACGATGCAGTACATGTCAGAGATTGGCATTGAACCCACGTTCGCGCAATGGATGCTGATCGGTGTGCCGGGTGTTGCGGTGATGCTCGTCTTAGCATGGATCGTGCTGATAGCGATTTATGGACACGGCTCGGGGAAACTGCCGATCTCCGTGAACCAAGTCCGAATCAAGATGGATGCCGAACTTTGTGTGATCCTCGGCACGGTCGGAATCACCGTGATCGGCTGGACGACGACTTCATTGCACGGACTGTCTTCGGGGACGATTGCGCTGATTCCGGTGGTGATCTTCTTCGGGAGTGGCGTTTTGGCTGTTGGCGATCTCCGCGACATGTCATGGGAAGTGCTTTTGATGATGGGCGGCGGGCTCTGTCTGGGGTCGGTGATCTCCGAGAGTGGGTTGGCCGATTGGTTGATCGCGTTGCTGCCTGTCAGCGGATTTACCACGTTCACGCTGACGATCATCTTCGGTTCGGTCGCTTGCTTCATGTCGGCGTTGATGAGCAATACGGCGACCGCAAACTTGCTCTTGCCAATTATCGTTGGGATGAGCGCCGGTTCGGCGACTCCGATGATGATCGGCACCGCTTTCGGCTGCTCTTTAGCCATGCCATTTCCGGTCTCGACGCCACCCAATGCGATGGCTTTTTCCTCGGGAAAACTCAGCGTCCTCGATCTGGCAATTCCAGGGACACTGCTGACCCTAAGCGGCATCGCACTGGCGTTCACCACCGGCTACTGGTGGTGGAAAACAGTCGGGCTTTGGTAGTACGCCGCCGAAAAGGATGACCACCGACTCTCGAAGGCAATCGGTCGAGGACTGATCCAACGATCGGAGAGTCCGAAGCTAAAAGCAAGCTAGGGTTTGGCGACCCGTGGACGCGTGGTGCGTGACAGCGGGTATGACGCACATTCCCCCCAAAGCTCGTTCATGTCCGCCAGTACCACAACTTCGGCACAATCGACACAGCCCGTCGCCGCTCGCTCCCGCTCGATGATCTGGTTCGCCGCGACCACACTCTTGGGCGCGTTCCTTGTTTTCCAGGTTCAGCCGATCATCAGTAAGTGCGTCCTGCCCTGGTTCGGCGGCACGCCGGCGGTGTGGACGACATGTATGTTGTTTTTTCAAGTCTTGCTGTTCGCTGGCTATCTGTACGCGCATGTGCTGAAGACCTACTGCAAGCCATACATCCAAGCGGTGGTTCACCTCGGGCTGCTCTGCGCGGCCGCGCTGGTTTTGCCGATCGAACCGTCGGGCGAGTGGAAGCCAACGGGCTCGGAGTCTCCGACATTGTTTCTGCTCTGGATGCTGACATGCCACGTCGGGTTACCCTATTTCGTTCTTTCGAGCACCGGACCATTGGTGCAAGCGTGGCTCAGTTTTCAAGACGAAAGTGATCGTGTCTATCGGCTCTACGCGCTCTCGAACGTTGGCTCCCTGTTCGCTTTGCTCAGCTACCCGTTCCTGTTTGAACCGGTGCTTTCGGTATCCAATCAATCGATGATTTGGTCGCTGATGTTCTGCTTGTTCGCATTGGTGCAGGGATACGTCGCATTCGGTTTATTCCGGGTCGAAACGTCGGAGACAGCCACGCGCGAAACGACGACGCCATCGAATCCCGACGCGACACCGACTTGGACGCGCGCCGCATGGATCGGACTTCCCGCGCTCGCGTCAGTAATGCTGCTGGTGGTGACCAACCACGTCTGCCAAGACATCGCGGTCGTGCCGTTTCTTTGGGTACTTCCGCTCAGCCTTTACCTGGCGAGCTTCATCGTTTGCTTCGACTCTCCACAGTGGTACTGGCCCAAACCGATCGCGGCCGCGACGCTGGTCGTGTTCACCGTGATTCAGTGCAAGACGATGTTGCCCAAGGATATCCAGTTGGTATCCGAAGCCGTTTGCTACATGGTGATGCTGTTCGGCGCTTGCTTGCTGTGTCACGGCGAAGTCGCCCGCCTGAAGCCCAAAACATCGGCGCTGACGCAATACTACGCGATGCTGTCCGGCGGCGGCGCCCTGGGTGGCATCATTGTCGCCCTTATCTGCCCGCTGCTGCTGAACAACTACAACGAACTTCCGTTCTTTCTCGCGCTCGTCGCGTCGATGACTTTTCTGCTGTTTTTCGCCTGCAAGACTTGGAAGCGTACCGAATACGATTGGGCGGCGGCGACGCGTCTGAAGTACGGCGCGATCGGCGTTCTTTTGGCACCGATCATCACGATGGCCGTTGTCGCGCCGGGAGAGAAAGTCACCTCCAAACGCAACTTCTTTGGCGTCTTGAAGGTCCGCCGCAAACCGGCCGGCATGTGTCTGGTGCACGGCAACACGCTTCACGGCATGCAACGCTATGCACCGAACGAATCTCAGCCGACGACCTACTACGGACATGAAAGCGGCATCGGCCGCGTCATCCGGACGCTTCAAGGGGAACGCGAATCATTGGACATCGGCGTCGTCGGTCTCGGCTGCGGCGTGCTCGCAACCTATGGCCGTCCGACGGATCACTTCGACATGATCGAGATCAACCCGGCCGTGATCGAAATCGCCGACCAGTACTTTACGTTCATGCGAGACTCCGAAGCCAACATCGATCGTCATCTGGGTGACGGTCGACTCGTCCTGGAGCGAATGACAGACAAACGATTCGACCTACTCGTACTGGATGCCTTCAGCAGTGATGCGATCCCCGCTCACCTTCTCACGCGAGAGTCAATCGCGCTTTATCGGCAGAGGATTGCCGACGACGGGGTCCTCGTCATCCATACATCCAATAACCATCTCGATCTGACGCCGCTGGTACACAACCTCTCCCACGACGCCGGGTTGGAGAGCCGCCTGATCGAAATCAGCGGCGACACGGACTTGGGCACGACGACTTCCACCTGGATGGTCATCGGAACTCCCGGCCACGCGATCTTCCAAGCACCCCTGCTCGAACCCGCTCAGGTCGCGACCGCGGAGCACCTTGCCGACGCGCCCCTTTGGACCGATCAGCATCACAACCTCGTCAGCGTTCTCCGGTTTTGGTGATTAAAT
>JBCBLJ010000054.1:0-19258 GCA_038520195.1 Planctomycetota bacterium | reverse complement strand
CTTTGGTGTGTTTAGTGGCTCCCCATCCCACCCGATTAGTGGGGATCAGTGTCGATCAGTGTTCCCCCTCTCCTCTGAACCTCTCCTTTCGTGGCTTTGCTGATCAGAATCGATCAGTGTTCCCCCTTCCCCTCCGAGTCCTGCCTTTCGTGTCTTTGGTGTGTTTCGTGGTTCCCCATCCCCCACCACCCATCGACGAAAACAACGACCGCCCCGGCGCGCGGGACGGTCGTCGTCACGGTCGCTGCCTTCGCAACGAGTCAGAGCAAGCTGGCCTTCCAAAACCAACACTTCGCCGAGCGATCTTTCGCACCTGGTGTTACAAGCTTTTCTTAAGGCGAAGTCGCGATCGTCAGACCGCACGTTTTTTTCGGGAAGCGAAACCCACTGTTGCGTGCGACCCATCTTCTAATTCTTTAGATGATCTTGATTGATCGGCTTGCGTCGGTCCGGTACGATCAATCATCTAAAGAATTCGTCGAATCATCCCCGCTACGGGAGCGATAGGTGCCACGAAGTGAGTCCGAGCATCCAACGGAACTGGAACTGGACATCCTCAAAGTACTTTGGGATGAATCGCCTTTACCTGTTCGCGAAGTCCGTCTGCGACTCGAACAAACGGCGGACCGATCACTGGCGCACAGCACGGTGGTCACGATGTTGAACATCATGCACCGCAAAGGGTTTGTCACACGGCGCAAGAAGGGCAATGCGTTTCTCTTCTCACCGAAGCAGCAAAAGCAGAACGTGATCGGCAAGATGACGGGCGATCTGCTTTCCAAAGCCTTTGACGGATCGGCGTCGGCGCTTGTCTTGAATCTGCTGGAAACCAACGACCTCGACGCGGACGAATTGGGCGAGTTGAGAAAGCTGATCTCTCGAAAGGCGAAGGAGAAGAAGTCATGACCGAGTATGACGTCCTCTGCGAACGACTCTGCTGGACACTCTTGCACTCACTTTGGCAAATGACTCTGTTCGCGTTGGCCGCCGGGTGTCTTTCGAGGTTCTGCTTGCGTGGGCGTACCAACATCGCCTACCTCACGCATACGGCTGCATTGATGTTCGGCGTGGCGGCCCTCCCATTGACGTTCCTGGCCACCGGCACCCAATTCGACAGCTCTCGTCCCGTGACGTCAACGTGGAACGCAGAGCGATTCGAACATGATCGAACTTCCGAGAACGGAATTTCGTCTTCACCGGATCATGCACAGCCAGCCTCGTTGCCGATGGCGGCGAAGACGACAGCCCAGGCGGCGATGGGGCCGACGGCCGTGGCCGAGTCGCAAGATCGAGTTGCCACCGACCTTTGGCGCTGGACGCTTCCTTGGTTTGCCGCGGTCTACGTCATCGGTGTGCTCATCATGTTGGCCCGTCTCGCGTGGTCCTTCTGGTACGTGGAACGGATTCGCCGGGTCGCCCAAACGGTCACGGAAGGTCCGGTGCGGATCGCGATCGAATCGCTCTGCAAAAGGTGGTCACTCAGAGTCATTCCGGCTCTCGCGCATAGCAACCAGGTTCTCACGCCAAAGGTCGTTGGCCTGATCAAGCCGACGATTTTGCTTCCGGCCTCTGCGCTTTCGGGTCTTAGCGTTGGCGAACTGGAACTGATTCTTTCCCACGAGCTGGCTCATCTCCGCAGGCACGATCTCTGGGTCAACCTGTTTCAGCGGGTCGCTGAGTCTCTCCTCTTTTTCAACCCGGCGACGTGGTGGCTCAGTCGACGCGTCAGCCTGCTTCGCGAATTCTGCTGCGACGACCAAGCCCTGGCATCCGCCGGAAACAGCGATGAACCACAACTTCGCTACGCCGAAGCGCTCTTGCGGTGCGTCCAATTGAGCGAAGATCGAATCGTCGGGATTGGCTCACTGGGAACGGATGGCCGTTCACCGTCGGAGCTTCGACGGCGCGTCGCGCGGGTACTCGGAGAATCGATCACCGAACCACTGCCACGCCTGACTCGCGGGAGCGTCACGCTGCTGTTCCTCGGCGCAGTGATCTTCGCTGGCTCCTGGTTTTGGCCGGGGGAAGACACTTCCGCGGCAAGCGGCCCATCATGGGTTGGGCAAACTGAAACGGTCGATGGCGACGGCGTTCGAGCCACAAACAGCGAGGTTGACCGTCGCAACGAACAGTCCGCCAAAACAGAATCAACGAACTCGGACCAGCCAGCGACGCTCTCGGGACAGATCGTCATGGCGGATGGATCGCCCGCTTCGGTCGAAGGCTGGATGAGCTACGACACCCGTTTCGAAAACGGAAACGGAGCGAGCGGGACAGCCGAGCAATTTACAAACCAATTCGACGTCAAAGTCGGTCCGGGCACGACGTACCTCACTCATCACGTCAAAGGATATGCCCCCGCATGGACGCCAAAAATCGAACTCAAACCTGGGCAACGCCGTGGCGACCTGAAACTCATTCTCACCGACGGCACTTCACAACGAGTGCGACTTGTGAATGCTCGCGATGAACCGATCTCGGGCGCGACCCTTCTCGCTCATCCAGTGATCCACGGCCAATCGGGCGGATTCAACTTTCCCAAGACGACCGATCAGAATGGCGAACACGTCTTCACGCATCTTGCCGCAACCAAGTATTCGATTCGCGCCGAGGCGGACGGTTACGAGCCGATTCGCGGTCAAATCGTTGAACTCCGACCGGGCGAGACCATTCGTCTTTCGATGACCAAATCGGTAGAAGCGACGGGGGTAGTGCTGCGAGCGTCGGATCGATCACCACTGGCGGCCGCATCGGTGCGACTGATTCATGAATCCAATGAAACGGGCGGCGATCGGAGTTTTTCCGATTCGCGTTCCGACAACTGGTGGGGCGAGGAATACGCAAAGACCCGTCAAAGGGGACAGTTCACCCTCGATCGCCTTGTTCGCGGCGGCAGGTACCTGGCGTTGATTGAAACGTCTGACGGATCGCGTGCGATGGTGGACTCCATAGAGGCCGGAACGTACTCTGAAATCCTGATGCCGAAACGATCCGATTTGATCATCGAATTCAATGGCGACATCGACACGCTACCCGACCACCGGCGCGGCCCTCGCGTCAATGTTCGGCAACGCGTCAGATTCAAACCGAAACCGAACCACACGGTCGGTGAACTACTCGGCATGAACGTTCCAATTCGACGGACGGAGACTGGTGGTCGGGCGGTCGTCAATGGACTAGCGGTCGACCTCCGCCCCACCGCCACGGAACAACAGGTTGAGGTTTCCGTTTCGGGCACGTCGCTGTCGCGATCGGTCACCATCGATTCGCAAGGCACGACGAAGGTTGTTTTTCAACTGCCGCCGCAAGACGATTCTGAAGTCGAATCAAAGCCATCCGCGAAGGGACAATCGCTGATCCTAAAGCTCGTCGACAATGACGGCCGCGGCGTGCCGGGTTTGAAAACACGCATTTACGATGGGCAAAAGGTTTGGACCGGAAACCCAGCCCGCTACAAGATGGAACACGCGACGACCGACATCGAGGGTGCCGCCGTCTTTGCGGGCTTCTTTCAACGGCTTCCTGAACGCGCCGGTTACTGGATCGAGATTTTTCATCCCGAAAACAATCGGTGGCGCATCCCCAAACGCTTGATCGGATGGCGCAATCGACTCAGCAATGTGAGCGACCCTCTGATCACGACCCAAGAGAATCAACAGGGCTTCACGATCACCGTCACGTTGCGTGAGGAATGCCCCACCGAGCTCGACATCCTCGATGCCGAGACCGGACAACGAAAGCACTTCGCTCAATTGCTATTCAAAGATGCACGGGTCGAGGATTGGACACTCGCGGCTCTGCAAGACTACATCGGCGACCCCGGCGGTGACGATGTTTCTAAACTCGGGCTCGACTTCTTTACCACGATTGTC
Organism: Planctomycetota bacterium; assembly: GCA_038520195.1. Lineage (GTDB taxonomy): Bacteria > Planctomycetota > Planctomycetia > Pirellulales > Pirellulaceae > Stieleria. Next base: position 15,386 of record JBCBLJ010000054.1, on the reverse strand, counting down.
CCCGAGATGTCGAAGTCAGAGTTCATGGCAACCCGTGAAGGATACTATCCGGTCGAATTTGCCTTGCCCGACTTAGCATTGGACCGCACCGTCAGGCGAAGAGTGGAGTTGCAGCCAGCACCAGAGATCGAATTGACCGTGATCGATCGCGATGGCAAGCCCTGCGTGAACGCCAAGCTCGAGTATCTTGGACCGAAAGCGCGCGGAAGCGTCCGCCCCATCAAACCATCCGATGAACAGGGCCGCATCACGCTGCCCTTTCCCGAGCTCGGCAAATACGCGCGATACCGCGTCTCGCACCAAAGAGGCACGACCGAATTCTCGGGTTCCCTCTTCGCCACACCCGATTCACCTGTCGAAAAACCCATTGAGGTCCTTCGAGAGACCATCCAACTCCAGGCCAAACCGAATCCATCAGAAAACACGCCCATCGTGAATGCAGGCGGTTCCCCAGAAAACAGCGGCAAAGTCAGAGGCGAAGTCCTTGGACTGATCGAAGGCGGCGAAGGGGTGAGATACTCGATTACGCTGGAAACCGATTCACTCCAAAGAGAACGGAAGCGTCGCCAGGCACAGCTTCCCGAGGGAAGACGGTCTCTTGGCCCGCGACGTCCAGGTTTGGTTGTCGATGATGGCGAAACGTTTGAGTTCACGGATGTACCGCCCGGTCGTTGCAAGGTCGTGGCCACCGCGATCAATCAAAAGGAGCGAAAGATCGTTGGTAAACCGGTCACACTCGAACTCGACGTCCGGCCCGGCCACACCTCCGTCATCGGTCTCGCGATCAATCACCGCGAGCACACGACCGCGTGGCTCAAAAAGACCCTGCCCTTTGCCGAAGACAAGCCGGCTGCCCTACCGACCAATCTCGTTTGGGGTGAAGTCGTCGCGGGACTTCAAGCCGCGATTGAAGTCAAGGCACCCGCAAGCATCGCGCTCGACCCGACACGTCGGCCGGGCGCGTTCATCGGTACCAAGCTCAACGTCGTTTTTCACGTAAAAAATGTGAGCGACAACGAGATCACTTTCGTCAGTGAAGAAGGTCGACAAGGCGACATCTTGAAGATCACCAACGACGAAGGCACGCCGATCAAGTTGCGCGAGACATTTTTCACGGGAGCCCCGATCGACAAGCGATGGCGTTTGAGACCCGGCGACATCGCGAGACTCAGTCCACTGTCTTGTCCGGTCGACCAGATCGAGACCGCCGGCACCTACACGTTGCGGTACACCCTCCGCTTTAACAGCCGACAGCAAAGGGACAACGACGGAAACCTTGTGTTCCCCAGGCCGGGCGACTACACCGAAGAGCTTCCCACCGGCGATGCGATCTTCTTCCTTCAAAAACCGTGAGCGAACTTACGGTGAAGGATGGCGCGCCTCGAATGCCTCGACGAGTTGCTGGGCTTCGCGAGTGTAGCGGTGCTCCACACCGCGGTCAGCCGCAAGAATCTCAACCGTCTTGGAGAGGAATTCCCGCGCGCGTTGAATTTCGTTGAGTTGTTCGTGGGCGAGTACAACGTATTTGCGAACGCCGAAGGTCAAACCTGCCCCCGGCCCGATGAGTTCATTATGCAATTCGATGCAGGGATAGAGCAGTTGGAGCGCCGCCGATGGCTTGTGATTGTCGACGAGCAAGCGTCCAAGCTTCCGCATGGTTGAAAGCGTCTTCGGGTGGCCTTCTCCATAAAACCGTGTGTAATCATGCAGCGCGATGCGAAAGGCCTCTTCGGCTTCCTCTAACCTCCCGCACGAATGGCACATCAGTGCGAGCGTGTGCGACAACTGGACAAGAATTGGCTCGTCCTTCGGAAGATGGGACGTTTCGTCGATGAGTTCGTTAATCGCTCGGATGGCTTCGCCCGTGTCGCCCTCGCGGTCCATCAAGCCGATCAGATTGTGCTCGCAAGTGATCAGGTCAATCGGGTCCGCTTCCGGATCTCTTTGCATCACGTCAAGCGACTGTTGGAGCATTTCGCGGGCACCCGCAAGGTCTCCTTTTTCGTCGAGAACAACACCGAGGTTACCCTTGGCTCGGGCCGTCAGCGGATGGTTCGCTCCGAGCAAATCGATCCGCCGCCGAACGACAATCCGACGAAGTTCCTCCGCCTCGTCAAGACGTTCGCTTCCTCCCAATGATCGCAGTGCACCAGCGAGCTTGTCTTGAGAATCGAGCAGTTCCAACTCATCCATCGGTCGAGCTTCTCGCAGAGCCGTGACCGAAAGACGAAACTGGTTGACCGCTTCTGCTGCATCGCCCAGTTCGCGATACGTCGACCCGAATTCCCTTCGGATCAACCCACGAATCCTGGGACGATCAGCGAAACGGGGATCAATCTCGGACTCCAGGGCATCCATCACATCGATGACGCGTACGCTCTCGCCGGCGGCCTCGGGGCGTGCCGAGCGAAGGATCTTGGCCAAGAAGTCGTTGACCTCGTTGGTCGTTTCGAACTGGTTTCGCTCTGCAACCCGTGCCTTGCGTTCCGACTCGGCGAACGAGACGGCTCGAACGCGTTGCGACTCCGCTTCGCGCCACTTCCAGGTAACGAGAGCAAAACTGCCCGAAAAGACCACCGCGAGTGTCAGGAGGAGCGCCGCGACTTGCGGGCGTCGCTTCGCCCATTTGGCAACTCGTCCCGCGATCGAAATCGGTCTTGCCCGGATCGGCTGACGGGCCAGGAATCGACTGAGATCGTCCTGCATCGCGCGAGCCGATTCATAGCGTTTGGCCGGCTCACGCTCACAAGCCTTGAGAATAATCGTCTCAAGATCTCGCGGGACGCGTGAGTTGATCCGTCTTGGAGCGGGTGGATCACTCTCCGCGACGGCACGAATCAACTCGCTTCGATTGACCGCTTCGAAAGCCGGACGAAAGGTGAGCAATTCATAAAGCGTCAGGCCCAGGCTGTAGACATCGCTCAACTCGGTCGCGTCGCCGCTACTCTGTTCCGGTGGCATGTAGCGGAGTGTTCCGACCATCTCTCCGGATCGCGTCAGGTCGTCTTCGACCGTCGTTTTCGCGAGACCAAAGTCGAGGACCCAAACCATTCCGGTTTCATCGAGCATGAGATTGCTCGGTTTGATATCTCGGTGCAACGTTCCTTTGCCGTGAGCGTAGGAAAGCGCATCGGCGACCTGCACTCCGATTCTTGCCACACTGTCCCAGTAGACGGTTCCGGTGGCTCCACTTTCTGAGCCGCCGGAATTGTGCCCCGAAAGGACACTTCTCTCGGCGCGTCCGTCCTCCGTACCAGTGTCCGGCTTCGCCGACACGTCGCGCGCACTCAGATCACTCTGTTTCTTGTCGGGTGTCGCGACGTGTCGCGACGCACGTGAATTCAAAATCAGCGCGGAATCGATTCGCACGTTGCCGTCCGGGTCGGATTGCCACACGTGACGAAGTTCAGCGATCACCGAATCAAGCGTTGCCCCCTCGATCAACTGCATGCAGTAGAAAAGAAAGCCCTGTTCTTCGCCAACCGCAAAGACCGGAGCGATGTTGCTGTGATGAAGCAGCGCCGCGGCCCGTGACTCGCGGCGGAACCGTTCGATAAGGGTGCTTGTGTTTTGAGTGATCGGGCACACCTTGAGCGCCACGCGTCGCCCGAGCGAACGCTGGGTCGCTTCGTAAACAGTACCCATCCCACCGCGGCCAAGCTCGCGATGGATTTCAAAGTCGCCAAGACTCTGTAGCTCCAGACTTGGCTCCGTCGCCGGCGGGGCCGCCAAGTCCTCCATCATCAACAACATCGGGAAGACTTCGCGAATCTTTTCCGCGAACTCCGGGTACTCCTCGGCGTAGACCTCGACCGACGGACGATCGCCGGCACGACATCGATCGATGTAGTCCTGCGCGAGGCTCGCGACTTCGGACGCCAGCGATTCGGATTCATCGGCCATACCGAGCTTCCCGGACTTCGAAGGTGATGCCACTCTTGATCGGGAGCGGCTTCAGCACCATTCTCCTCCACTCTCCTCACACGAGAATAGGTGATCCAGTCGTTTCGGGCGAGAAGCCTCGATTGGGCCGTCCGTCATGAAGGGCGTTCGGACCCTACGGATGGACAAAATCGTGCTCCGCCTCTCGTACGACGAGTACCGGGCAGGGAGCTTTTCGAACGACTTTCTCAGCCTCACTTCCGAGCAGCATGTGAGCGATCGCCCCGCGCCCATGCGTGCCAACAATCACCAAATCGATGGTATTCTCCTTGGCGTATTGAACGATCTCTACAAAGGGGTGGCCCTCAACCACACTGCGCGAAACATGAAATCGGCTCGGTGGGATGGAGTCGAACTCCTCGAGCTTCTTCTTCGAAGCCGCCTTCACTTCCGCCATCGAGTCGGGTGGCACGTACGCTCCCTCGGCAAAGAAAATCGGTAGCGGTTCAACAACATGCAGTAGGTGCAACTCGCTGCCGAACTTGCCAGCGAGCTCGACGCCGTAGCGAAGCGCCTTTTCACTGTGAGAGCTAAAGTCCGTCGGTACGAGGATCTTTTTAAGGTCCAACATGGCGATCTCCCTTGGAATGCGCACAACACTGTTTCGTCATTGCATTGTTGCCTTCCCGCAAACCGAGTGCCAACGCGAAACAGCCGTTGCGATGACCGGCGATCACTGTGTCAACGCCACACTCACTTAAACGGGGTGGGCACGTCCGCACAGTGAGTGTGCGACTTTGGAATCCGTGTGGCAAATCCGCACGAATGCGGAGCCAACCGAGCTCGGTCGGTGCACCCGAATCGGATCAGCAGGCGATCCTTGTTCGCGGCGTCGCATCTTGGGGTGGAAGTCACGCAAGACATCGGGCAACGCCAGATGGCGTTCGCTTGATCGCTCGATCGGCCGGTTATACAAGCGTCAATCGAGTCTGTTTCCGCATCCGACGCGCATCCGTTCCTCGACTGCACAAGGCTGCGTCACGGAACCGAGTTGCCACGAAGATCCCCCGGCATCGCTGGGCGGTGCATGATTCGAGATGCTACGACTGCTGTCGCTTGTTGAGCGAAACCCAGCCCGAGAAGTGCTCAAAGTAAAGCGAAAGGAACTGTCCCTTCCAGCGAATCGGAATTGCGATGGTATCGGACGTCCCGTCGGGCTGATAGCGAAGCTCTTTACCTTGGATCACGAACGCACCGGTTTCATGGTTGGTCTCCGCGGGAGCGGAGCCGTTACGACGAAGCATGGTCATGTCGTAACGACCGTTGGAACCCAATGCCAAAGTCAATTGGTGAAGCGTGCCTTGCCCACGAATGGTCGCGGTCCAAGTACCGACATACTGAACCGGGGTCGCTGTCTGCGGTGTGGCGAAGCCGACGTTGTTCGTGGTGGCCTGTCTTGCACCCACCGCTTTGCGAACAATCTGAATCGCTTCCTGAATGTCCGCGTTGTCCGGCGCGAGCCTCGCTGCCTTTTCGCACAGAGCCAGCCCTTCATCGAGTTTCGAGTTCTGAATCAGAGCCATGCCGAGATAAAACATCGTATCGGTATCGTCCGGCGTCTGATCGAACTGCACTTGTAACGCCGCCAAGGCTTCTTCATGGCGTCCGTTGTTCAAATCGAGCAGGGAAACGCCGAGAAAATAGTGCGCCCACGAATAGTCCGGGTCAAGCTCCGTCGTGAGTTGAAAGTAGTGTACGGCGGCCTCGTGATTCTCCGTCCGACGCATGAGAACCCCGCAGTAGTACATTGCTTGTGGATCGTCGGTCACATAGTCGAGCACCGAACTGATCGTGTTGAGGGCCGATTCTGTCTCACCGAGTTCCGCTTCGCAGTAGGCTTTCCCGCAGGTCGCAGCGACCGAGATGGAATCGTGATGCAGCGCGGATTCGAAGTCCTTCTTTGCTTTGACGTACTGGCCCAGCGCGTGCCGCGAAAACCCACGGTCATTCAAGTAGGTTACGTTGCCTGGGTCGTTGCGAATCGCATCCGTATAAAGCTCGATCGCCGCTTCGTCGTCGCCTTCGAAAGAAGCGATTGTCGCCAGACCATACTGAGCCTCGGCGAAATCTCCATTGATTTCCAACGCGTCTTGGAAGTCGCCACGCGCGGCATCGTTGTCGTCGTACCAGTACCAGCACCAACCGCGCAAGCAGTACAGTTCAGCCGACTTGGACTTTTTCAACGCGTTGGTGGCGAATCGAAGCGCGACACCCGACCGACCCGCATCCAAGTGACGCTGGGCGGTGAACCGCAGATCGTCGATCGACTTCGGTTCGACGCATCGAAGGGCATTTCCGAGGTACTCCGCGAGGGCTTGCAACTCAACGTCCATGCTGACGAGACGAGCTTCGGTCATCGCGCCTTCCACGACCGCGACGACCTGACCCTGGTCATTACAGACCGGGCCACCACTGTTTCCTTGATTCGTCGCCATGTCCGATTCGAGGACGATGGTCTCGTAACCGTTGGCCAGCGAACGTTCCACAATCTGTCGAACGTGACCGGTCGAATAGCTCCAAAGACTTTCGCTCCCTGCGGTGTTGCCCGCGACGGAGTGAATGGCAGCGCCAGGCCGTGCGCTCTCGTCCGCGAGTTCGAGAGCAATGATTCCTTTCGGCAGGGCTTCATCCAACTGAATAAGCGCCAAATCAACGGTCTCGTCACTATCGATCACTACGGCGTTCCGCTCGCGATCCGCCGTCAAGGAAGTGTCGGGGTCCGTGTTGAGTTCACCGTTGACGTACTCGGGGAAATACACCGAGCAGTTCAGCATGCCCTCGATCACGTGCTGATTGGTCACCATCAAACGCTGTTCCGCATCGACGACCCAACCCGTACCATTCCAGCCACCGTCGTCGGTGCGAATCTCGATGTAGCCGACGCTCTTGAGGATTCGGTCATAGACGGGGTTTCTCTGCGAAGACGCATTGACCGCGGATTGAGACTGCCGTGTCGCCTTCAGGCGGTTCAGCTTGTCCGCCAGAGAACCGAGTCTCGACTTTGCATCGGGCGTATCAACACTGTCAGTCCGCTGACCGACAGCCGACCATGAAGAGATCACCAAAAAGGTGATCGAAAGACAAATTCGGAGTGACATCGGCAAGTATTCTTCGGTGGAGCGATCGTAGTAAACCCCGTACTACCTCGAAGGCTTAGCTTGCCGTTAGCCGCAGTCAAATCGCCGACGGATCGAACGTTTGGAATGGGATTCCCATGCGGATGGATGGTTGGAAGATGGTCATGGGCCCGTCTGGCGACAGTGCTCCCGATCGATCGCAGCAACGTGGGGCACCCACTCTGGTCGCAGCGGCGGACCTAGACGAGACGGAATCCCCCCTCGTGAATCTCGTAAGGCACGATCGACTCGTCACACGCGCTGCCCCGGTGCTTGGCGACATGCAACGCGCGACCCATTCGATTTCCGTCGCGGGTTTTGCCCATCAGCACAATGGTGTTGGCGTTGGAAAGCACGTCCCCGCTCTCAAGCGGTCGCGTCAAAAGATCGTCTAGCATCACCTCGTGAGTCGTGCACAGCAGCACACACGTCAGGTCACGGTGATCGTAGGCGTGCGTCGCGACTTGATCGGCGAGTTCTCGATAATGAACGCGGAGCAGATCACGGGCGACCCAGTCATGCTCCTTCCGGAGGATCTGGTGGTAGATGTACTCGAACAACTCAAATTGAATTGAATCCGACGCGCGTTCGGTCGGCTCGATTCCGTCGATCACGCACCGCCGAACCCCGCGGACAAAACTTCGATAGAAGAACGCGATCGCTCGATCCAGTTTTCGAGCATGCTCATACTTCCATTCCCGCCACTCGTCTTCGCTCAAGTCCGCGCTGGTGACTCGCTTCCCGGTTTGACGGAACAGGTGCAGATGATCGAACGGCTCACCACCCTCGAAGAGGGTCGTGGCATCGAAATCCGCGTCGGGCCGCAGTGACCGCATTTTCCAGCCGCAGAGTCGCGATGCATAGTCGATGTGGTTTTGAGAATCGCCGCGCGAAGTCATGTCGAAGACGACACCACGCTTTCCCTCCTGCTCGCCACCCGCGTTCCCAAACAAGACCCCAAGCTGCGTCTTGCCAATCCCCGACGCGCCGAGGACCACCGTCAACGTTCCGGGTAAGAGTCCGCCGCCGAGCATTGAATCCAACTCGGACCATCCAGTTTGAACACGCTGCATTGATTTCCTGTAAGTTGTTGGCCGCAGGAGCGATGATGGTTTGGCGGACAGCCTATTCGAATTCCAATGGTCCAACGAGTTGGGGACAGCAAGATGATCGGTAAACAGTATCTGGCTCTCATTGTCGCCGTGACGTTCCATTGGTGTAGCAGTGTTGTGGCGCAATCGGATCTCCCCATTGTTCGCTCGGTCCCACACCAACCATTGGTCTCGGCAACCAAACGACTTGTCGATGCCCTCGACTTCGCCGGTTCACCCTTGAGCGCGTCCGCAAAAGCCGAACTCATTGAAGCGTTCGGCAAGCCAAGCCCCAATGGAGCGTTGGCGATCCAGAGGATTCTCGACCCGTTGTGCCTCGCAGGAATTCACATCAATCCCGAAAGCCGCGTCAAAGTCCAAGAAGGACCGGTCGCGAAGAAGTTGATGCAGCAGGGATGGCGCGTCTACCTCGTGAAGATCCACAACGAGGCTGGCATCAACCCGAAGCTCGCCGTTGAAAGCCCGCAAGCGAAACCTCTGTACGAGAAGGGAAAGGGCCCGCGTCAGAAACCGATGTCTGACGAGAAACTAGTTCGTCCCGACGAAACCTACGATCGCTGGCTGGACATCTCTGTCCTCGCCCGTCAACCGCTAAAGGAACGACTCTCGGGACTCAATCTGGAGTACCACTTAGTCGTTCTGTTCAGCCGAGACGCCGGAAAGCGCGAAGCGGAAATCGCCTTCAACATCGGGCAAGGAACGCAAGATATTGGCTTTCGAAATTCAGTACCGATCCTCTTTGACTGTGAGAACGCGGTTGACGTCCGACTCGGAATCAAAGACATCGATGGCAAGCCAACCACTGCGGCATTGGTGATCCGCGACTCCTTCGGTCGTGTTTACCCCAATCCCTCTCGCCGACTCGCTCCCGACTTCTTTTTCCACCAGCAAATCTATCGCGCCGATGGCGAGTCCGTTGCGCTTCCGCCGGGCGACTACTCGATCATGGTTTCGCGTGGACCGGAATACCTCGCCCAAAACCTGACCGTCACCATACCGGATTCAAAAGAGCATCTCATTGAGTTGCCACTTAAACGATGGATCCATTTGGCACCGCAGCGATGGTTTTCGGGAGACCACCATGTCCACGCCGCGGGATGTGCGCACTACGACAGCCCCACCGAAGGTGTCGGCCCAGCGGACATGATGCGACATATCCTGGGTGAAGACCTCAACGTCGGCTGCGTGCTCAGCTGGGGTCCTTGCTGGTACACGCAAAAGGCGTTCTTCGAAGGCGAGACACACAAACTGTCGACCAAAGACTATCTCATGCGGTACGACGTTGAAGTCAGCGGCTTTCCCTCGTCACATGCGGGACACCTGTGCCTTCTCAATCTCAAGGAAGATGATTACCCGGGGACGAAATTGATTGAAGAGTGGCCCAGCTGGACGATTCCTGTTTTGAGCTGGGGCAAAGAGCAGGGCGGCGTCGTCGGCTACAGTCACAGTGGCTGGGGCCTGGCACTACCGGACAAATTCGCCGATGGATCACGCCGCTACCTCAACAACCCACGCGGCCGCGTGCCACCACAGTGGCGCGGTACCGATGCGGATACTTTGCCCGATTACGAAATGCCTCCGTTCGATGGCATCGGCGCCAATGAATACATCGTCGCGACGGCGCTGGATGTGTGTGACTTCATCTCATCGGTGGACACGCCGGCGATTTGGGAACTCAATATCTGGTACCACACACTGAACTGTGGCATGACCTCCCGGATCAGCGGCGAAACCGATTTCCCTTGCATCTACGGCGACAAAGTTGGGCTCGGCCGAATCTACGTCAAGCTTGATGAAGACCAACCGCTCAACTACGAAAACTGGATCGAAGGACTTAAGGACGGACGAAGCTATTGCGGCGATGGACTGAGCCACGTCATCGACTTCAAGGTCAACGAGTTTGAACTCGGCACACGCGAAGCCGAAGATACACCGCCAAGCCGAATGTCACTCGGAAAACCACAAACGGTGAACGTGTCCTTCAAGGCCGCCGCCATGCTCGATGCGACTCAATCCGAGGTCGGCAAACGCATTCAAAACACTCGGTTGGATCGAAAGCCTTATTGGCACCTCGAACGAGCCCGGCTCGGTGGATCTCGGAAAGTCCCCGTGGAACTTGTCGTCAACGGCGAAGTTGTCGCCAAACGAGAACTCGTCGCCGATGGAATGGTGCAACCCTTTTCGTTCGATGTTCCAATCGAAAAGTCCTCTTGGATTGCCGTTCGAATCCTCCCGTCGGTTCACACCAATCCGATCTTCGTTCACGTCGATGGAAAGCCGATCCGGGCCAACAAACGCAGCGCACAGTGGTGCATCGATGCCGTCGAGACTTGCTGGAAAAGCAAAATGGCTTTGATTCGCGAGTCGGAACGATCCGAAGCCCGCGCCGCCTACGACAAGGCGGTGCAGATTTACCAAACGGTATTGGCGGAGTGCGAACCGTAACACCCATCGGTCGCCCGTGCCCTCAACGCAAAGACGGCCTCCTTCAGCGCGATCGCAAGCGTTTCGGCAGTGCACTCGCCTCGCCGATTTACGGAGCAAGAGCGCCAGCACCACCATGAAGGTGGTGATGAAGAGGTCATGAACTCGCCACTCCGGCTAGTCTTTGACGCGTTTGAATTCAGAAACCCAAGCCGTACCTTGGCTGGCGTCTTCGTACCGCATGCTGTCCTTGGCGACCCGAAAAGTCGCGCGCTTGCCCGATGCCGTCCCCGACCAAGTTCCGTCTTTGAGCGTCTTCCATTCGCCCACCCACGTGTAGCCCTCCGACGTGAACCCCCGCACGCGCACTGTTTCCTTTTCACCATCCCAGCCCGACAAAATCACGTAGTGCTCTTTTCCGCCTCCGCCAAGGTCAAAGTAACCTTCTTGAAGCAAGGCGGTGCCGTTGTTTGTGAGACGAATGACTTCCGCGCCCGAGAACTTTCGCTCGCCCTCGGTACCGGAGAATGTCCAAGACCCCACCATGCTCTGCAGGTGACTCTTCACCTCCGTGGGGATCGAATCCTTCTGGGCCAACGCCGGGGACATGCAAAACAGAGCCGACGCAAGAATTGAGAGGTAACACATTGGAAGGGACCATGGCTGAGTGAGGTGATTTCCCGTTGGGGCACTAATTCTATTCGCTTCGGCGCGCTATTCGCTTTCGCGCGAATGATCTTCTCCATCGTAAATCCACATGGCGACGGTCTCTCCAGCCCTTCGAAATCCGTTTCGCTGATAGAAATCAACGGCTTGGAGATCGGCGACCAGCATCTGCTGGTGAAACCCTGAGTATTTGGCCGAAAGCCTTTCGAGAATTTCCCGACCGATTCCCATACGCTGGTAACTGGGTCGCACGATCAAGTGCGGGTAGTAGACCACCAGATGCCCGTCGGAAATTGCATTTCCGATTCCGACGAGCGCCTCCGCTTCCCATGCAGAGATCAAGGTGTGGGAGTGAATCAACGCGTCTCGCAATTGGACCGGCTTGCGGGCGGAAGACCAAGCATTCTCGTGATACAGTCGGACGATCTGATCGAGATCGATCTCTCGGGTCTCGCTGTAACGGATGCCGTCCGCGGTCATGTGACATCGACCATCGCGAAGACATCGTAGTGCTGCACACGTTCCTCAAACTCGAGGAGGTACTGTTCGTCTTCGGGATAGTACTTGGCAAGACCGGAATCACTTCCAGCGAATCCTTCGATGTCCTTCAAGTCTCGCCAGTAGGTGATCAGCTGAAAGTGTGCGAACTCGTTATCGCGTCTTCGATGGAACGCGAGTTGTTCGATTCCCGGAGTGGAAAGATAGTCGGGGATTGCTCGTTCGCGCAAGAAATCTGTGTACGCTTCGAAGTCTTTCGCCCTTGTCCTGCCGCACCAGACTCTCGCAATCATCGCTCCTACCGATCGAATTGGAACTTCGCGTCTTGAAGCCGGCCGCGTGTTTCCGCCATCAACGCGTCTTCCTCGGCTTCCGTTTCTGCGACGTAGGTGACACTGAACCGCAGGAAGGATCCCGCGTCATCCCACGGTACCGTGACGACCCCGAGTTCCTCGATCAGGAATCGCGTCGCGTCCTCTGCTTTCACAAACGCTTCGCCACCCTCCGTTCCCCTGGGTGATGGCGTGTAGAGAAAATAGGAGCCGCCAGGCATTTGGCAGTCGAAGCCGCAATCCTTCAAAACGCCGACGAGCTTCTGCATCCGTCGCTTGTACTTCTCGTGGACTCGCTGCGGGATCGAGTCATCGTCAAGTGCCGCCGCCGCCGCCTTTTGCGTCGCGATGAATTGCCCGCTGTCGCTGTTGTCTTTGACATCGGCGAAAGCCGAAACGATTCGCTCGTGACCGGCGACAAATCCCATTCGCCACCCGATCATATCGTAGCCCTTGCTCATCGAATGGACTTCGACACCCACATCGATCGCGCCCGGCGTTTCGAGAAAACTTGTCGGGCGACCATCGAATGTGAGCAGGATATGTGCGGCATCCTGGACAACGATGAATTGCTTTTCCTTGGCGAGCGCGACGACTTTTTCGTAGAACTCGGATGTGGCGAGTCGACCCGTTGGCGAATTCGGGTAGTTGATGACCAGCATCTTTGCGCGTCGGTAAATGTCGTCCGGCACTGAGTCCAGGTCCGGCAAGAAATCGTTGTCTTCCAGCAACGGCAATCGGAAGACTTCGCCGCCGTAGTAACGCGTGTGGGTTCCGGCGACGGGATAACCCGGGACCGTCATCAGCGTTACATCACCCGGATTGATGAAGCACGCCGGCAACATGGCGTATGCCGGTTTGCTGCCGATGCAATGATTGATTTGGGTATCGGGATCCAGCTCGACCCCGAACCGGCGTTTCATGAAACGTGCTGCAGACTGCTTGTACTCGGCAACACCGTTGTCGGCGTACCCTCGATTCTCCGGTGCGTTGATCTCCCGCCCCATCACCTCGCGAACGGCGCTGTCGGCCATCGCGTCATTCTCACCGATCCCGAAGTCCAGAAGCTTACGTTCCGGATGCGATGCGAGTGCGTTGCGTTTCGCAGCCTTGATCTTCGCGAACTTGTAGATCTCGGTGCTCTTTCCGTAGTTCGCTCCACCGATGCGGTCCGCGAAAAGAGTCTGGAAGTAAGGATCCTGTGACATTGAACTGAGGCTGGATAGAGTGGGACGCGAGTTGGGAACCCGCAGTGTCCAGCGTCGAGCCGACGATGTCGAGAGGGGAGACAATCAACGTTGAATCGACTCGATTCGATGCGTCAACGCATCGGCAACGGCCGCGACAGGCCCAAGGTAGTCGCCGACGTGGAACCGGATGTGTTGGTGTCGCCCGGAGGCTTCGTCCACCTGACGCTTGATCGAGTCGTAGAGCCGACCCTGAAACAATAGATGCGGCTGCACCATTACGCTGGAGACACCCTCGGTGCGGGCGACTTCATCGAGCACGGCAGGCAATCGCGGCTGAGCCATCGCGTAGAATCCGACCGCGTGATGTCGCGTTGATAAACGCGAGGCGACGATCTCTCCAAGAACTCGCATGTCGGCTTGCGCACAGGGGTCGTAGCTCCCACGACCCACGAACACAATCGCGACCGATTCATCGATGTCGATCTGTGCTCGGCGCGCGGATTCGACCACGCGACGTTCGACCAAATCGACGAGCGTCCTCGACCTCGAGAGCGGCCCAGACTGGCTATACGCGATGCCCGGATCTCGCTCCGCGCATGTGCGGAGCGCATCAGGGATATCCTGTTTCGCGTGCCCCGCCGCGAAGAGCAATAAAGGCGCGACGCAAATTCGCTTCACGCCCGCGCTGAGCAACGCATCCCAACCGTCCGAAATCGTGGGTGTTTGAAATTCGAGCAAACACCCTTCCACGGGCGTCGGTGAGATCCGATCCGCGAGAACCCGAGTCAGTTCAAAGAACTCTCGGGTCCCATCAGGGTCACGCGTCCCGTGTCCGATCAGCAAGACGCCATCGGATTCATCCACAAGAGAGCCTGCGTTGAAACAGAGTGCTATTCCGCGACGGACGAGCCGCCAAAGCCAGCTGATTCCAACATCGCGAGCGCGGCGTCACGATCAAACCCGTCCTTGACGCTGATGATGACCTGCCGATTGTCGATGACCCCTTCCTCCTTCTGCGGTGCAAGTTCCACCGCGATCACGTCATCCCGCGACTCAAGCTTTTCCTTCACCGTCGGATAGCAGTAGCTCGGACAATGCATCTTGGGGACGTCGAGCGTCAACGACGCGAGCTCGACGTCCGGCGTCGAGGAAGTCGCGACGGCGTCGGGGTCGATCACCGGCGACTGGCTGGGAGTGTTGGCGAGATAAATCATGATGCCGAGTGAAGCCACAATCGCGGCGCCGTATGCCAATGAACGCATGAATGGAATCCTGTCGGAGATCAGAGAAACGCGATGAATCGTCTTGACGTCAAACCGCAGATTTTCGCACGCTCCCAACGGGTTCGGTCGCGGCGATCGAAATCTTGAGTGAAAATCGGACCTGTGTCTAGGTTTTCGAACTTCCCGGTGGAGATTCGGCGGTGAACTCGGCTCCATGCTTCATTTTTGCGCCCCGCCAAGCCCTGCTCGCTGGCATTTGTTTTCGATGCCTGCTGACCGTCTTTTTGCTTGCGCTCTCGACAGAACGGGGCGTGAGTCAGTCCCTTGATAGCACCTCCGTCGACCCATACCAGACCGTGACGCCGAGCAATAGCGGACTCGGGAATTTCGGTGGTTTTAGAGTTCCCGGCGTGGTCACGCTCAATCAAAGCAGCGCGAGCGTCGGCCAACCGCCAGGCAGCTCCAACCTCTCGCTAACGGGCCTATTTGACCGCCAGCCGATCTTCGCCGGAGGAAACGTATTTCAGAACTGGCAGCCAGTCCTACCCCAGATTCGCGATGGAATCGACAACCGGCTTTATGTCTTCGGCGAATTCCTATTTTGGGACGTGACGGGCATGGAAACGCCCGCGCTGGTCACAACCAGCAGTGCAGGAACAACACAAGATGTTGCCGGCGTGCTAGGTGAGCCAACGACGAGCGGACTGTTTGGGCCGACCGAAATCAACGACGGCTCGGTCGAAGGCTTTCGGCTTGGGGGCGGCTTTTGGATCACCCCGGCGCGCAATGTGGCCGTCGAAGCGGAGTACTTTTGGCTCTCCGATCAGAATGACGGATTCGCGACCAACTCGAACAGCAACGCGATTCTCGCGCTGCCCTACTT
>JBCBLJ010000225.1:0-10596 GCA_038520195.1 Planctomycetota bacterium | reverse complement strand
GTGGATGTCGACGAGAGCGTCCGTCTATTCAGCGCACGACGTCGACGGACGGCTAAGTAAACGCCCTATCGATCCGATCCATCTCGGAATGGAAGGCACCGTGGAACGTCAGCGGGAGAAGAAGGCACGACAATCAGAATCGTTCCGCGATCAGAACGGCGTGCGATCAGAAGGGCAGCGATCAAAAGGGCCCGAGAGCAAGAAACTCCCGAAGTAAGAAGGGTGAGTGACGGGATTCGAACCCGCGACATCTGGAACCACAATCCAGTGCTCTAACCAGCTGAGCTACACCCACCGCGATGAATGGCGGTCTCGTTTCCGGCCGCCGGGAGAGTCGAACGCTCTCCAGGACTGAAAACTCTATCCGCCGGGCAAAGTTCGGTCAACGCCTTCCTTGGCGGTCCGGATCCGGCAGTTATCCTAGCGTCTCGCCGATCCATCGAGCGGGCATGCGGTCGAAACCTCTTGCACGCCGCTCCCCAAATCAGGGTCGTCTCGAGCCGCTCCCAAGGCTGTCAGGCCGGAATGTCCAAACGAAAGAATCAGAAGCGAAACAGCGGGAAAGGTTCGCGCCAACCCGACCCACCGTCGAAACCACGATGGAAGACGTCGGGCGAAAACCCTCCGGGTCCGCGCGAGGAAACACCCGAGCCGCAACACCTCGAACGCCGCGAAGCCGACTCAGCGATTTCGACCGAGAGTCCCAACGGGCCTCCGTCATTGGCCGTTCAGGCGGTGGTGAGCGTCGCGATTGTGGCGCACCTTGTTTTGATTGCCGTTTCCTTCACCGCCATCATCGATCCCTCGGAAACGCACTCGTCGTTGCTCGATGCCGCGGCGCCGTATTTGCGTTCGACCCACTTTGCGGCCGACGGGCGTTCGTTTTATCTAGGCCGCGATGACGAAGATGAGCAACCGCATCGACTTCAAGTGGCGTCGCTCCAACCGGGACAATCGGTAACGGAACGTGGAGTGGAGTGGAGTACGATCGAACCGCAAGGCATTCCGGGATTCGCGGAGTCGGATCGTTATGCGAGATGGATGGTGCTCGCCGCGACGTTGGCTCGATCGGATTAGGCGAGTCTTGCCGCCACGGTGATCGGGCCATTTGTCCAAGACCAAGCGGCGGTCGACGCGGTCCGAGTGGTCCGTCTACCGACACTCTTGACCACGGACGAAGACGATCGGAGTCCGGTGGCCTATCTGGCCCGGATCGTTCGCGACGGCGAGTCGGTGCGTTTGGTGGCGGTTCAGCCAAAACGTTTGACGACGTTCGAACGAAGCGACGCACCATGAAAGAACGTCAAATGAATCCTTGGACGCGATTTTGGTTCGAGCCGTCGGCGGCATCCGATTTGAGCTCCGTGCGCGTCGGGTTGTGCTTACTTGCGGGCGTTTACTTTGCGTCGGCATGGGCGGACGTTTCGCTTTGGTATGCCGAAGGTGCACCGGCATCCACGAGTCATCTCGGGCAGTTCTTTCGCGTGGCCGAACTGACATCGGACGCTCGCTGGATGGTCTCGCCTCTCTATCTTTTTGATGGGTGGACCACGGGGACGAAATGGTCGGAATCGGCGGTTGTGTACAAGGCGTATTTGGCGATCGGAATCGGGCTCGCGATCTTTGCGGCGATGGCGAGCGTTGTCGCGGGACTGTTGCGCCCCGGCTTGTTGCGCTCGCTTGTCAGCGGGTCGTTGCCGGTCTTTGTGTTGTGGATTTGGTATGTCGGTTGGGCCAATCGCGTGACGTTGTTGGCCGGTATTTGCGAGCCGGTGTTGAGTGTTTCGTTGGCGGCGTTGGCGATCGCTCCAACGGTGTCGTCGGTGCCGAGTTGGCGGGTGACGCTAGCTCGCCGCTTGCTCGGTGTCCAAACGACGTTGCTCGGCTTGGCCACGACCGCGCTGATGTTGAACGCGAATGTCTGGTGGAATGGCACCGGTGCCTATGTGTTGGCGGCCGCGGAGGAAGATCGCTTCCTCTCACTCGGTGAACTGGTTGTATCGCGTCCGGTCCTTTTTGAAGGACTGACCGTCTTGCTCGTCGTGGGTCTGCCACTGGGTCTTTGGCTGGTACGGCGCGCGGCACCTTGGCGCTCGTTGGGATTCGGGTTGTGGTGGCTTTGGTGCGTCACCGCAGGAGTCTTGTCGGCGGAACTGTTGTATGTCGCGGTCCTCGCGGTTCTGGTTCTGAGCATCCAACCGAATCGTCGACCGGTCTCCGCATGACGCGAGGTCTGGTGAGCCCACGCCTAAGCGGGCGTCCACATGAATGGGGTGTGGACGCCTCTCGCTGTCTCACGCAAGATGACGTCTGAAAGTGGAGGACGCTCCGTCATGATTTTTGTGGCATGTGTCTCACGTTATTTGCGGGGTTTCATGCGGTCCCGCTCGGTCTCTCCGTCACAGGTGTTTTGGTGAATTCGTTAAAAGACAAAGTGGTCGCGATTACGGGCGGCGGGACAGGGATCGGCGCAGGAATCGCGCGGGGTCTTGCGGAGCTGGGGTGTCGTGTGACGATTGGTGGTCGTCGTTCAGAAAAGCTTGAGCAAGTTGCGAGCGCGATCGATTCTCCACATGCGGTCGCCTGTCATCCGCTCGATGTCGCTGATGAAGGGAGCGTCCAGTCGTTTTTCAACGCGGTACGAGAAAAGCATGGCAATGTCGACATCTTGGTGAACAGCGCCGGCGTCAACATTCAGAAACGCACGATGGCGGACATGTCGCCGACCGACTGGAGTCGTGTTCTTGAGATCAACGCGTCGGGCGCCTACCGATGCATCTACCAAGTTTTGCCGGCGATGCGTGCTCGCAAAGATGGACTGATCGTGAACATTTCCTCGGTGGCCGGGAAGCGGGCGCTAACACTTGGAGGCGTTGCCTATTGCTCAAGCAAATTTGCGATGACGGCGTTGGGCACCGCGATCAGCAACGAAGTCCGCGAGGAGGGCGTTCGCGTAACGAATGTTTATCCGGGCGAAGTCAACACGCCGATTTTAGAGAACCGCCCGACGCCGGTCTCTCAAGAGCACAAGGACTCGATCTTGCAGCCGGAGGATATCGCATCGGTCGTGTTGACGATCTGTGCGTTGCCGCCGCGCGCAAACGTGCCTGAGGTGGTCGTCAAGCCGACGAAGCAAGAGTGGATGTAGCGAGGGCTGTCGATTGAGAGCCGAAATGGGGGGAGCGGAAAACGGTTTCGGGAGTCAATAGCCGCAACGGTGAGGCGAACGCTTCGCACGATTGACTCGTGACACGCTGTTCGCTCGGTCATGCCGCTTGTTTACGCAGCGATTGGCTGAGCGTCTTCGGTTGACCCGATTTTTTCTTGCGCAAGCACTTCTTCGGCGAGCGCTTGGTAATCCAAAGCTCCATTACTGTCTTTTGCGTACCGAAAGATGGACTGACCGAAGCTGGGTGCTTCGGCGAGGCGGATGTTGCGTCGGATCCTGGTGTCGAAGAACTTTGCGCCGCGGAAGAATTCTCGACCACTTTTGGTGGCTTGAAAGAAGTCGTCGATGTCGGTGCTGACTTCGGCTGCGAGTCTCGTGTTGGAATCGTACATGCAAAGCACGACGCCAGTGAGGCGGAGTTGACTGTTCAGGCGGCGCGAGACAATCTCGATGGTCCGCAGGAGCTTGCTCAAGCCGTGCAGGGCGAGGAAGTGTGGCTGCAAGGGCAGGAAGACTTCATCGACGGCGACGAGGGCGTTGATGGTGAGAACACCGAGGCTGGGAGGGCAATCGAGAATCAGGTAGTCGAACGGTTCATCGTCCTCGGCGAGCTTGTCGCGGAGGATCATTTCACGGCCGACTTCGCCGGCGAGTTCGAGTTCGGCGGCGGCGAGATCGAGGCTGGCGGGAATGACCGAGAGATTCTCGGCGGCGACGTGTCGTGCTTGGGCGATCGTTGCGTCGCCGCAGAGGACTTCGTAGGCGCTGGACCGTCCGTCGTCGGCGGTGACGCCTAAGTGCAAGGACGCATGGGCCTGGGGATCAAGATCGATCAGGCAGACTCGCCGACCGGCGTTCGCCAACGCGGCGGCGAGGTTCACCGAACTTGTCGTTTTCCCCACTCCGCCTTTCTGATTGATGACCGCGATGGATCGCATGACAAATCTCCTGAAGCCAATCGCGGCCTGTCACGCCGCTTCTTTTCGCAGTTTGTCGTAAGCGATTAGCACATCGTGCAGGTCCGCGTCGAGAGTGACCAGGTCGTCGCTGAAGTCATTCAGCCAAGTGCTGTTTTGCCGGGTGGCTTCCAGCAGCATCGGGACCAGCAATTTGAGCGGTATCGTGCGGGTTTTCGGCGCCTCGTTACCCGTGATGCGGTCCAACTCGCGTCGCCAGCGCGGCGTGGACGGCTCGCGACGTTTGGCCAGCTCACGAAACCGTTGATTTCGGCCTCGTCCATCGCCGGATCGCCAGAGCGGCGGAAATTGCTGGTCGGATTCGCTCATGACTACCGCCGCGAAAGCGAGCTTGAAAGTGTCCGCCGAGTGGAAGACTGCCTCAGTGGTCGTTGTATCGACTTTGTGGGTTGGGAAAGTAAAGCGGAAATGCGTGGATTTGACGGCCCATCGAGTTTCATGAAGGGGGGACTCTTGTCGGCGGTCGACCACAACGGCGCGACGGATTTTTTGCCGGGATTCCCGGGGGGAGTTTCACGAACCGCGTCTGCCCGGTAATTTGGGGTTCATGCGCCCCTGTTTGTGGGCGACGGAGATTCCCCGCGGCGGTGAACGTCCATTGGACACGTCGCATAAGTAAACTCTGGATCGCCGTTTGACCGGCGTCCGGACAACATTGAGACTGACCTCATCATGGCTGTCGATCTAGAAGCGATCGCGCGACGTGGACGGTGCGATGCGTCGAGCCTAAAGATTGCTCTCCCACTTCTTGAGCAAGGCTACTCGGCTCCCTTCCTGGCGAGATATCGTCGAGACGAATTGGGAGGCTTGGACGAGTCGACCCTGTGGAATCTGAAGATCGCCGTTGATGCGGAAAAGTCTCTGACGGACTTCCGCGACAAGCTGCACGAAGCGTGGCAGGCGACATCGTTGGCCGATCCGGCGATTGGCGACGCGATTCGAAAGAGTGGTTCCAAACGCACACTCCAGCGACTGAGTAAAAGGCTCCGGCACGAAAGCTCACCGAACGTTGCGACCGACGCCAATCGGCTGGCGACGCGGATCTTGAGTCCGCAGAAGGGTGACGCCAGCGACCCGGCCGCGCTCGCTGAGACGCTCGAGTCGGTCGTCGACAAACAGTCGGCGGTCGAGCAACTGCCGTCGGCGCTGCTCAGTCGACTCGTCGGCGATCCGCGCGTGATCAGTGCTGCCGTTCGTTGGTTAAGCAAGAACGCGAAGATTCACGTCTCCGATGTTCACGATCCGCACATCGCTGCCGCCGAAGAAGCGGCGAAAGCGAACAGCGAAGCACCGGCAAACGCGAATGAGTCTCCGGAGTCATCCGCGAAAGCGTCCGATGAGCCAAGTGGCGTCGATTCGGTAGTGACTCCCGCGACATCGGCTCCCGATGCCGAAAGCAAACCGGCAGCCGAAGCGTCGGCCCAACCGGCGTTGTCGCAAGCCGCCGATGGTGGCTCCGAAGCGGGCGGGAACGCTGCTGCAATCAGCGATGCCGCTTCGGGTGACTCAGGTGCGGGCGACTCAGGTGCGGGCGACACAGGTGCGGACGACACAGGTGCGGGCGACACTGGTGCGGGCGACACTGGTGCGGACGGCGAAGTCTCCGCGGCCGCGGTGACGGCAGCCGCTGCTGAGACTCCTTCGGCGGTAGATGTTTCACTGGGCGACGCGGCTGGCAGCGACAGTGAATCCGCCGCTACCATGACCGAACCGATGGCGGCAGAGTCGGAGAACGCGGACTCGACTGCCGAGGTGGCAACGGAAGGCGGGCCGCAAGACGGAACGAGCGGGTCAGCGGCGCCCAATGTTTCCGGGACGGACGAAGCGACGGCCAACACGGAAGCCGCTGCGCCGGAGTCCGACCTCCCTCAGTTCCAGCCCGATCCGGAGTCCACGGGTAAGAAGCCAGCCGAGAAGAAGTCCGCGCCGAAGAAGCAAAAGAAGGTCTCGCCGCGGCAACGTCGTCGTCGCTGGTTGGTCAATGTGCTCAAGCCGCTGGAGGGCAAACGGATGCCCGCGACGAAGCTGAGTGCATTCCAGGTGGTGATGCTCGGCCGCGCGCTTCGGAGCCAAGTGGCAGTTTGCGCTTTCGAATATGACGCCGCCAAACTGGTCGCAGAAATCAAACGCGTGGCGATCGGGTTGAACCGATCGCTCGAACCGCTGCTGACCGATATCGTGATGCAACACGAAGCCGACATTCGTGAGGAGGGTGAAGCGGCTTGGTGGGATGAACTGCATGAACGTGCTTCGGCGCGTCTGGTTTCGGTTGCCGCGGACCATTTGAGTTCGCAGGTAAATCGTGGGCCCATCGACGCCAAGGTGGTGATGTCGATCGACGCGGTCGGTCCCAAAACGGCCGCCACCGCGATCGTTTCCGCCGACGGTCGTGTTCTCAAGGGAGAAGACTTGCCGTGCCAGCTGACCAGTAACGTTCGCACCGAAACCGTCACGAAGATGGGTGAGTTGATTCACCAGTTCAACGTCGACTTGGTCGTGATCAGCAACGGGCCGGCTCGTCGGGCTTGTCTGGTGGCCCTCAGCGACTTGATCGAACAGTCGCCCAACGAAATTCGCTGGACCGTTGCGGATCGATCCGGAGCGGACGCTTACGCGAGCGGCGAGGTCGCGAACTCTGAAATGCGTTCAACGCCGCGACGATTTCGTGCCGCCGCGTGGCTCGCTTTCTCGATCATTCATCCGGCTCAGGCGTATGCCAAAGTCGACCCGCTGCGGTTGCGGCTCGCGTCTTTCCAAAGCGAGTTGTCGGAAGAAGCATTGAGTGAATCGCTGGGTCACATTATCGCCAGTGGGGCGTCGCGCGGCGGAGTTGACGCCAATGCCGCGCCGATCTCTTGGCTGGCGCAGCTGCCCGGAATGAACGAGGCGGTCGCCAAATCACTCGCCGAGAAGCGTGAAGTTTCGCTGCTCCAATCACGCGATCAGTTATTGGGGCTCGACGGATGGACGAGCACCGTCGAAAGCCGGCAAGCGATGCCGTTTTTACGAGTGTTCCAAAGTCAGGAAACGCTCGACGGCACCCTGATCCATCCCGATGACTACGTGCTCGCAAAGAAGCTGGCTAAGTCGCTGGAAATCGAGCTGCCGCCGGACTGTCCTCCGGGTTATCAACCGCCCGACTATCAAGCGGCGGTTGAAGTCGAACCGAAGCTGGTCGATGCGACCGCGCCCGATGAACCAACGCCGGTCGAAGACTTCGATCGCGCAGGTGAGAAAGCGGGCGAGTTCGAGCTGCCGCCAACCGAAGCGACCGATGATGCCGGCACCAGTCCCGAAGAACCGATCGCCGCCGAAGCGGACGCGGATTCGGCGGCCGAAGCGGGCTCAAACGTCGCCGCTCCGATGCCAGCGGAAGCCGCCGCTGAAAGCGGTGCGACGGAGCAAGATTCCAAAAACGTTGGTGCGGTCGAAAACGCGGAGGCATCGCCGACGGATCCATCCACAGCCGATGAGTCCGCGAACGCTTCTAACGAGGAAACGAGCAACTCGGAATCGACAGAGGACTCGAGTAGCACCGAGCCGTCCGCGGAGTCGTCGGGCGAGTCGCAAACGGTCGCAGCCGTTGTCCCGGAGCCGATCAGACGACCGCGTCCTGAACAAGCCAAGATCGACAAATGCATCAAGGAATGGCAGGTCGGAAAACACCGCGTGCGGCAGCTCGTGGGCTGGCTTTGCGATCCGTTCGGTGAAGCCACCATCAGCGGCGATCCGCCGGCGGTCCTTCGCACGATGCCTACGCTCAAGTCGCTGAAAACCGGCGACCAAGTGATCGGCGTCGTGGTCGGTGTGATGAATTTTGGCGTGTTCGTCGAACTCGCACCCGATTGCAGCGGACTGGTCCATGTCAGTCGCCTGAGTGATGGCTATGTCGAAGATTTGAACGAAGCGGTTCAGGTCGGAGATGTGGTGACCGCTTGGGTCACGGGCATCGATGAAAAACGACGTCGAGTCGGGTTAACGGCTCTGTCGCCCGAGCAGGAAGCTCGGCTTGAGAGCCAACAGGCACGCGACGGGGCAAGGGGCGGTCGTGGGCAACGAGGAGGTCAGCAGCGGGGAGGCCAGCAACGTGGCGGACAAGGTCGTGGCGGCCAACAACGTGGCGGCGGACAGCAACGTGGCGGACAGCAACGTGGCGGACAAGGCGGAGGGGGCCAGGGCCAAGGTCGCGGCGCACCGTCGCAAGGCGGTGGCCAGTCGCAATCCCAAGGGGGACAAAGTCGCGGCGGTCAAGGTCGATCCACCGGTGAGAAGGCAGGCCAGGGTCGTGGCGGTCGTGGCCAAGGACAGGGGCGCGGACGCGGTGATTCTCGGGGTGGACAAGGACGCGGTCGGGACAACCGATCTCGCGATGGTGGGCGAGGCGGAAAGAAGTCGCGCCAACCCGAGTCGTACCGTGTCGTCGCGAAACCAGAAGACAAACCAATCTCCGACGCCATGCAGAAGGGTGATGAACCCTTGCGTTCGTTCGGCGACCTGATGCAGTTCTATTCTGGAAAGGACAAAGACGGTCAGTTGGATCCGCCCCCGCAGGCCGATCCGCCAAAAAACGTGGAGCCGCCAAAAGCGGACGAACAGGCGACCGACCAACAGGAGATGCCGCAACCGGTGCGGAAAGACCCGCCTGAGGAATCCAAGCCGACCGAAACGCCCGCGGAGAACGAATCGGCACCGGTGGTCAGCGCGAGCGCGGAAGCGAATCCTCCGTCCAAGGATGAGTCCGCGCCGGACGTCGAGGCCAACGAACCGGAGTCGTCCCAATGAGCGATGATTTTCAGTCCCGGTTCGAATCGGCGATTCAGCGTGGGCAAAAACGGCGCGATCATGATCAAAGCGAGGCCCGAAAGAAAGAACTTTCCGACGAGGAACTCAAGCGACTGCATACTTCGTTTCGACTTTCGCTCTCCGAACGGATCGAAACCAAGATTCAAATGATCATCGACGCCTTTCCGGGCTTTCGGCAGGAATCGCTTTTCGGTGAAGTCGGCTGGGGTAGCGCTTGCTACCGAGATGACTTGCAGCTCGAGAATGGTCGTCGAAACAATCAGTACAGTCGCTTCGAGATGGTGATTCGGCCCTACAGCGATCTCCGGGTCTTGGACCTCAAGGGCAAGGGGACGATCAAGAATCGAGAGTTGTTCAATCGGACGTTGTTCCGGGATGTCGCCGAGGTCGAAGTTAGCGAGTTTGAAGAGATCATCGACGCCTGGACCATCGAGTACGCCGAACAGTATTCAGCGCGATCGGCGTAGCTCAGCGTGCATTGTTTCATTCACCCGCTTTGGGGCGATCGCGCGCTGAGCGCCGCGTTTCAATGCTCGGCACGTTTGGTCCCACATCTTCTTTGGTGCCGCAAATTCGAGCGCGGTGATTGACGAACTCAAGTCGTACTCTGATCCACCCTTCGCGATGCCGGTGATTCCTTCTCGATGAAAGTCAAACAGCTCAATCACGTGGCGCTCCATGTGGCGGACGTCGATCGCAGCATCGCGTTCTATGCCGAAGTGCTTTGCCTGCCTGCGCTCGAGCGTCCGGCGTTTGATTTCCCCGGCGCGTGGTTTCGTCTTGGCGTCGACCAGGAGTTACACCTGATCGGTGACCGGGACTTGCCGGTTCATTCCGGCCACCGTGGGACCCACGTCGCCTTTGTCGTTGATGACCTGGATGCTTGGGAAACGCATCTCAACACGCACCAGGCGACGAAGCTACCGCGGCGAACTCGGCCCGATGGTGCCCAGCAAGTGTTCGTGCAGGATCCGGACGGGCATTGGGTTGAATTGTGTTGTCTACCGTGACGCTATGACTGGGTCAGCCAAACGTAGACAGCCAAGCCCCCAACGACTCCTCCAAGTACGACGCCGAACATGAACGCCCATCCTGAATAACCGCGTTTGCGGGTCATCAAAGCCTGCGCGGGCTGATCCAAAAGTGGTGGTGGCAGTTGCGAATCCTGCTGTCCGATGCTGCTGTTGGACCGAGATTCGATCATCGGCAGTGCGCCGTTCGCGCCGGGTTCGTCCCATGGCTCATAGTCGCTGTCATCACCGATCGGCGGAGCGGTCCAGGCTTGCTTGGTGATCGGGCGATCGACTTCAAAACTGGTCGTGCACCAGGCCTGAAGTCGCTCGGCGACTTCTTCGGCGTTTGCGATCCGCCGGGCCGGGTCCTTTTCCATCAGGTCGGCGATCGTGTCGACAAAGTCCTCGCTCAGATCGGGTGCAAACTTGCGCGGGTGCCACGGCGTTTGTTCGCAATGACGCTTGCACTTGCTTCGTGAATCACCGCCGGGGAAAGGTACCTTCCCGGTGACGGTGTAGTAGAGCGTGCAACCGAGCGAATAGAGGTCACTCGCGGGGCCGATGTTCATCGGATTGCGAATCTGTTCCGGCGAGAGGTAGTCCGCCGTCCCAACGATCTTTCCCGCACGAGGAT
>JBCBLJ010000494.1:0-6301 GCA_038520195.1 Planctomycetota bacterium | reverse complement strand
GTTCTTCAACAACAACAACGCCTGGCTCCCGTTTACACCGCGTCTCAGCGATCGTCTACTCGCAAGCGTCGACTTTGACGCCGACGTGATCGCGAGTCTCGAAGGTCTTTCGGGACAGATCGATGGGATCGAACAAGGATTCACCTCCAGCGATCTGACGTTTTCCGCTGACTTATTCGCGGGCAACGTCAACGATGGCGAGTTCACTGTTAGTGGAACCTTTTTTGAGGCGCCGGCCCGGGATGTCTTTTCGCTCGGTGCGGTGAACTTGGGCGTCGCGGTTCAAGACGACACTACGGGGCAGGGCTACATGCTCTACAGCGTCGAGGACGTTCAATCAAGGTTTGCCGATGCGCCACCCATTGCAGCGAACAGCTCCAATCTCGTCGCCGTGCAAGTCATCAACGACATGTGGTTCTATAACAACAACAGCCAGTGGATTGAATTCACACCCGTCCATTCAGACGTGCTGATTGCCGGACTCGATTTCGATTCCGATACAATCACCGACTTTGAAGGATCCTTCGGTGAGGTCGGCGGCATCGCCACTGGTTACACCGATGGCGATCTCACATTCGCCGCCGACACCTGGAACGGACGGATCAATGACGGCGAATTCACTGCCAGTGGAACGTTCTTTGACATCGAACGCCGAGTACAGTTCACGCAGGACGTTCGCGGTGGCGTTGCGGTTCAAGACGACGCGGCCGGCGAAGGTTACATCCTTTACAGCGGACAAGATGTTCAAGATCGATTCAGCTCCAACGGGTTCAATAACCAGCATGGCGACAAGCTTCTTGCGGTGCAGTTTCAGAACGGACAGTGGTTCTTCAACAACAATCGAACGTGGTTCCCGTTCACGCCACGGCCGACAGATCGTTTGATCGCTGCAGTCGATTTCGATGCCGACACGATCGTTGGGCTGAGAGGCAACGAGGGTGAAATCAACGGAATTCGCCAGGGCTATAGTGACGGTGATTTGACCTTCCTCGCAAACATCTATGAGGGCATCGACAACCCGGGTGAGTTTACCGTCGGCGGCTCCTGGTTCCGTGAAAACATTTCCATGGGAGACACCTCGACCTCCGGCGTCGTATCGTCCACTAGCCTTGCGTCGGCGCGTTTAGCCGATTCGAAAGACACCAGCGGGGATGACCGGGTCTCACCGCTTGACGCGTTGCTCGTGATCAATCGGTTGGCGGCGGCAGAAGGCGAACAGGAGAGCGGCGACGGCCGACTTGACGTGAACGGTGATGGTCTGCTTTCACCCGTCGATGCACTGCAGGTGATCAACTTCTTGTCCTCACAGGTCGGCGAAGGCGAGCAACTGCACGACACCGCGAT
The DNA here is from genome assembly GCA_038520195.1 of Planctomycetota bacterium. Lineage (GTDB taxonomy): Bacteria > Planctomycetota > Planctomycetia > Pirellulales > Pirellulaceae > Stieleria. The sequence continues at coordinate 4,957 of JBCBLJ010000494.1, read as the reverse complement.
TCTGCAGTTGAGTGACGAGGAAGACGCATTCGTGACCGAAGATTTCGATTTCGGTTTGTTCTGAGCTCCGATCGTCTGGGAGCCGAAAGATGTCGCGATCGGATCACGAAGGGTTAAGTCTTTGATCCGATTATCGGATCACTTATTCGGTCTCGATTTGGCGTCTGAGTCGCGAATGGTTTGACGCAGGTCCATCAACAGCTTTCCGAGCATGTTCTGGCCACCCCCAAGTTTGCCGCATCCCCAAAAGTAGTCCGACGGCGCGTTCTCGACGAGTTCCTGGTTTCCCGTCGCGAGCAACGCTATCCGCAATTTCTGGTGTGTCGCGAATTTGGCGTTGAGTGCGGTTCGCATGACCGCCACTTTGACTTCCTCCCAATCTTCGCGCAGCGGAACGTTCCGTGACTGTCCGAGACTCTTCGCTTCCTTTGGCGTTCGAGCTTTCTGAATTCGCTCCGAGTGTTCCGTAGCGACGAATTTCTGAGCCTGGAAGTAGTGTTCAACGGTCGGCCAATATTGGCCCGCCAAACTGAAACCGTAGGGAGCAAAGTTGCAGAGGAATCCGTATTCGTCGGATGGAACATAGAATGAGATCATGGCACGCTCCCTGGTGTGTAAGAAAGCAAGACACACGGAATTCACGAGGGTTCATCATTCACCATTGGCGGTTCAGGACTATTGATACCAGGCCTACTCGCGTCTGCTCGCAACCTACAGGTCGAAGAGTTCAGTCGTGTGATCCTCATGGTGACCGTCGGCGGATCCGTCCTGACCACAAGCTTGCCCACCTGTTGCCAAGAAACCAATCGCGGAGACAGTGGTAGACTCGTTCTCATTCGTTGCTAACAGCGTCGCTTGCGTCCATGGCGCGATAGAGTTCTATGACGCGGCCGTCGGGATCGGCGACAATCGCCATGTAGCCCCACGGTGTCTCCCTACCTGACTTGACGAGCGTGCCACCGAGTGACGCAATCTCGGCGACGATGCGATCAGGGTTGGAGAGAGCGAAACCCAGCCGGACGTGACTTTCATCGGACACTCCCGTAGGCAGGGGATAAATCTCGAGAACGCTTTCGCCGAGCCGCGTCGAGTAATGAATGGGGCCGTTGCCGTGCCGCTCCTCGGCGAACTCGAACCCAAGAGCTTCATAGAACTGGACCAAGCCGACAAGTTCGTGGGTCTTCAGGACAAGGAGCCGTAGGCAAGGAGTCATCTTATTTGCTCGGATATCTCACTACGAAGGTGATTGCGTCGGCTTCCATTGTCGGTGCATCACGCCGTCCGCGGTATTCCATTGGAGGATTTTCAGGTCTCACAGCCATCCTGCGGGAGCACCGCGTGAGCGAAGCTGACGTGAGAATCTCCCTCAGTCTCGGCGAGTGACCCGCGTCGACGAATCGGGCAGGTAAAACGCTGGATTTAGCGGATTCCGTCGGTGAACTCGGTCAGATACCCGCGCTCTTCAAATCTCACCAACAGTCGAATGATCTCCACTGGCTTCGAAAGCCCGAGTTGATTCATGATTTTGCAGCGGTGGTTTTCGATCGTTTTGGCGGACTTACCCAACTCCTCCGCGATCGCCCTGGTGGTTTCTCCGAGCGCATACATGGTGCAAATGCGCTTGTCGTCGCGATCAAGGCCCGCATACACCGCGAAAAGATCTTCAATACCGAGCGGATTCTCATTCGATTCCCCCAGCACTCGAAGCGGAATCGAAACGCCGAGGATGGCGTACGGCTCGTATCGGTAACCAGAGACATCGACCTTGTAAGTCCGCACCAAATAGCGGTGGTTGTCCGGACCCAACACCGCGTGCTCGAGTTCCAGACGCGAATACCCGTCGAACAAGATCGAGTCACTGTGAGCGGAGACCTTGGCGACCGACTCGTGCAAGATGTTGTCGCAGTGCTTTCCGATCGGAAGTTCGCGATATGAAAAGCAGTCGCTGTAGGCTCGATTTACCAGCGTCAGCACTCTTTCTCGGTTCTTCACGTAGACCGGGAACGAAAATTGCTCGATGTCCGGACTGGTTTCCTTGGGTCCGACCAGCCAATCGCAGAGCACCTGCTCAACGTCCGTCACCGCCGCGCGGTACGTGGCGGCATCGATAAAAGAACTGAAGCACAACAACACGGGCGACCCCTCGCAATCATTCGACCTTTGCCCGAGAGCTTTGCGACAATGTCGAACATTTCAGCGTGCGCTAGCGAATGACACTGCAACACTGTATCGGCTGCATGCGATGGCCGGGGGCATCAATCGCTCCCGCAGAGCGACGGGACCAAGGAGCAGCACGACGGATGCCCCCGACTTGGTTTCGCACGTGCGAACCCTCTTCGCACAAAAGAATCTAGGTTGCCGGATGCGAACCAACGCACGGGGACGGCAGAATGAGGGAGAACCGACGAGACATCATGCGAGCAGGTCGTTGACGACTCTGCCGTGGACGTCGGTGAGACGAAAGTAACGACCCTGATAGCGGTACGTCAGCTTCTCATGGTCGATCCCCAATTGGTGCAAGATGGTTGCTTGGAGGTCATGAACGTGCACGGGGTTCTCCGCAACATTAACGCTGTACTCGTCGGTTGCACCGTATGAGAGCCCGCCTTTGACGCCACCGCCAGCCATCCAGTAAGTAAAACAATTGGGGTGATGGTCACGACCGTACACCTTGTCAGTGAACTTTCCTTGGCAGTAGACCGTCCGTCCGAACTCGCCGCCCCAGATCACCAACGTGTCATCGAGCATCCCACGTTGCTTGAGGTCATTGAGGAGAGCGGCCGTTGGTTGGTCCGTGTCCCGGCATTGCGCGGGCACTTGCTTTTGCACGTTGTTATGAGAGTCCCAACCCCGGTGGTAGAGCTGAATGAATCGGACGCCACGTTCGGCGAGGCGTCGTGCCAGCAAGCAGTTGTAGGCGTACTTGCCGACTTTCGTCGCCTGGGGGCCATACGCATCTAAAACATGTTGAGGCTCATCGGAAAAGTCGATGAGGTCGGGAACACTCATCTGCATTCGGTACGCCAACTCGTACTGTGCGACGCGTGTTGAGATCGCGGGGTCATTGAAGTGATCCGCGCGATCTTCGTTCAACTTCTGAAGTGAGTCGAGCATTCTTCGACGTTGGGCCCGCGTGACGCCCGCGGGATTGTACAAGTCGAGAATCGGATCCCCCTGTCCGCGGAATTTGACGCCTTGATATCGACCTGGAAGAAAGCCGGAACCCCACAGCCGATCGTAAAGTGGCTGACCCTGTTTTGCGCTTCCGTTCGAAGTCATCGCAACGAAAGAGGGCAGATTCGAGTTCTCCGAACCGAGTCCGTAGTTCACCCAAGCTCCCATGCTCGGACGGCCCGCGATGACCGACCCCGTTTGGAAGAGGGTTGCCGCTGGGTCGTGATTGATCGCCTCGGTGTACATACTCTTAATGACACAGAGTTCGTCGGCGACGCGCCCCAGGTGCGGCAGCGTTTCGCTCAGCCAAATGCCGGACTGACCGTGTCGGCTGAACTGGAAACGCGTCGGCGCCACCGGGAAGGAAGCTTGCCCGGAGGTCATGGTTGTCTTGCGCTCGGCCGGATAAACGGACGTCGGGACTTCTTCCCCGCTGCGTTTGGCAAGCTCCGGTTTGTAGTCGTACAAGTCCATCTGCGAGGGACCGCCCGACTGGAACAGATAGATGACACGCTTCGCCCGCGGTGCGACAGATTGAAAATCAGCGGACTGAAAATCGGGGGAGGACTCGGACGCATTCAAGAGCGAGCCGGCCGCAATCGACCCGAGACCAAGTGTGCCACGGAGCATCGCGCGGCGCGTCGAACGTTTCTGGTATTCCTGGAGGGGATCCATCTCAATTCTCCGTGATCGCCTCATCGAGGTTGAAAAGTGTGTTCGCGACTAGGGCGAGTGCGGCCACTTCAGTCGGATCGAGGTGTTTGACGTTCTTGGTCGCACCGATTCCAAGCAACTGTGTCGCTGCACCGATGTCGGACTTGAATTCCCGCAAGTACGCTTCGTAGTCAGCGGTGAGTTGCTTCAGTTCGGCCGGTCGGACTGCGCGACTGGTGACTCGCCGAAACGCGCTCTTTATCCGGGACTTCACGTCGACGTGGTCTTCCGTGAGCACGCGAATGGCAAGATGCCGCGCTGCTTCGATGAACGTCACGTTGTTCATCATCGTGAGTGCTTGGAGCGGCGTTGTCGTCAACTCTGTGCGAACGGTACACGTTTCTCGCGCCGCCGCATTGAACGACATCATTGTCGGCGGCGGCAAGGTGCGACGCCAATACGTATACATGCTGCGGCGAAAGAGTGACTCGCCCTGATCTCGCTTGTACTTGTTGTTGGAGACGCTGCTCCAAATTCCTGGCGGCATGTAAGGCTTGACCGAGGGTCCGCCGATCCGGCGACTCAACAGTCCGCTCGCGTCGAGGACCGCATCTCGAATGGAAAACGGAGAAAGTCGTTTGCGAGGGCCGCGCGCCATCCAACGGTTCTCGGGGTCTTGCAGTCGCAACTCCAGCGAAGCAACGGACGACTGCTGATAAGTCGCGCTGGTGACGATCAACCGATGAATCGCTTTGACATCCCAGCCGCGACGGACAAACTCGGTCGCTAACCAGTCAAGTAATTCGGGGTGACTTGGATAGTCTCCCTGAACGCCAAAGTTCTCGCTCGTCTTGACGAGTCCCGTCCCGAAAAAGCGTTGCCAATATCGATTGACGGTCACTCGCGCGGTGAGCGGGTTGTCTTCCGAGACGAGCCAACGCGCCAGCCCAAGTCGGTTGGCCTGCCAATTCTCGTTCCATCCGCCGAGCACCTCGGGCGTCGCCGGCGACAGCGGTTCGGATGTATCGGGCTGGTCGTATTGTCCACGTAGAAGGCGGTAGGTTTTGCGTGCCTCCTCCAATTCGTGGAGCACCATCACGGTTTCGGGGCCGCCTGGTTGAGGCCGAGG
>JBCBLJ010000162.1:0-12835 GCA_038520195.1 Planctomycetota bacterium | reverse complement strand
CTCGAAATTCAAGTCGGAGTACTTTGGAACACCCGCCTACCACTCAACCTCTGCCTCGTGACGCTGGGCTCAACAGTTGCGTTGCTATTCATTGGCCTTCTCCGCCTCAAGGCTCGGCTTGGTAAAAGGCCTCGGCTTTCTCCCACCAATCGCACGAGAAGACAAAGCATCAACAAGACGATTCCGAAGCCGAGCTTCCCAAGGGGATGGGATTCGAAGCTTTGACCAAGCCGAGCCTTGAGGCGGAGAAGGCCAATGAATAGCAACGCAACTGTTGAGCCCAGCGTCACGAGGCAGAGGTTGAGTGGTAGGCGGGTGTTCCAAAGTACTCCGACTTGAATTTCGAGTTGATCGGGGAGGACATCGACAAATCGCGCAAAGCTCGCGAGCAGACAGAAGACGAACGTGCTGAGCAGCAACACCACCGTGAATCGGACCACCAAGGTTGCGGCCACGATTCGATCGTCATCGCGTCGATTCGATTCTCCCTCGGGCATGTTTGCCATCCTCCTATTTGCGGACCATCGAGCTGGCATCTTCGTGCCCAGCGTGATCGGACAAAAGGCCCGAGTCGGTGGGAGTGTACGCGTCACCGTTCCCTCGCACCGCCCGCCGATCAAGGGCTACGGTCAGGCAAGTCAATGATTCTGGGCGATCAGGAGACCGCATAGCTCTTGATCAGCTTGGCAATCAGACGATCGCGGATGGATGCTGGTTCGGAATTTCACCAATTCTTCACTCCCATTTGAACGCCAGAGCGCTTGACGCCATGATGAAGTGTTACATCGCCAACGGATTTTCGACCGGTGGTGATTCAAGAGAGAAAGGGTGTGAACTTGCGGTGGATGAATACGAATACCAGTTCGAAGGCAAACTCGAACCGCTTGGGATGGGAAAGATGGAATTCGCTGGCGTCTATGTCCCCGAGCGAATTACGTCAAAGCTGACGTTCGGTCGATCCAAGCGGTTGCGAGTTGACGGTGAGATTGAGGGAGTCCGTTTTGAGCTGGCTTTGATGCCTCAGCGCGGAAGATGGTACCTTTTGATTTCCAAGAAGCTGCAAAAGCTCACGCGGCTTTGCGTCGGCGATGCGGCTCATATCGTTTTCGATGTGGCGGACCAGGATGCGATCGACGTGCCTCGCGAACTACAGTTCGCGCTCGAGGCAAACGAGTCGGCAAAGTCAGTTTGGGATCGCTGGACGACGGGAAAACGCCGGGGCTGGTGTTATCGCATCCACTCGGCAAAGAGAACGGAAACCCGCGAACGGCGAGTGGATGAATTGATCGAGCTATTGCTCGGGACCAATGCATGAGGTTGGTCCGACGATCATCATGAGAGTCACAGTTGAGGGCTGCGGAAGAAGTTGACCGCCAGGACATGGTTGCTGCGATCGGTGCCGCCCTGCGCGTTGATCGATTGGTTCATGTAACCCACTTCCACGCGCCAAGGGCTGTTGCGACAACGCCTAAAACCGAAGCCAGCGAAAACGCGGTTCTGGTCGAACCCGCCACGCTGGCCCCAGTCGGTATCGTTGCAGGCGATGAACAGTTCATCCCAAACCACGAACGTTCGTGTCCCGCAGGCGTCAAGCTCTTTCTGCGCACGCATGAACTGGCGAACCCGCAATCCAACATCGTCCGATGATTCGAGAATCCGCTGTTCGAATCGGGTTCGTGCCGCAAACTTGTACGTGTCTACCGAGCGTGACGTCGTCCATTGCTGCCAGATTCGATGCTCATCGGTGTCGTCCCCCGCGATCGGCGAGGTTCGAATCCAACCGTAGCCGGCCCACAGCGCCGAGTTATTTCCGAGGTCCCACCCGAGTCCCGGCCGAACGATACTTTGCCCGAAACCGTCATTGTCTTCGAATAACCGGTAGTGACCATCGAACCACCAGCGGAGCCGCGAGTCGGACGAGAATTTGTCTTGAGCGAAGACAGCGTTCCATTGGCCGCCGTCATCAATGGTTTGGCCGATGGCGGATAGCTGGAAGCACGACAAGAGCAGGCAAGCAAGGAATGCGCAATGAGTTTTCACGTCGAACACCACCGGTGTGTTTGTGTCGAACGGACCGCCTTTTGGGGTGTATCGGTGGTGAATTGCTCGCCCCTTGGGGCTTTCGAGAAGCGGACTTAAAGCCGCGCGAGTCGCGCGGCCTAACCGCTACAACTCTCAGTCCTTCTCGTTGAAAGAGTCGCGCGAAGCCATTCATTCGGTTCGGGTGTTGTCGCGAGACCCGTCGTTAACGGACTCCGAGGCGGTTACCTACCGGTTTTCGTGAACGAAACATCGACAGAGAATTGCTCGTTATGCGTCCGGACGTCGATAATTTTGACGATGCCTGGACTGGCGGCGACAAGAAGAGTGCTGCCATTTTGGTCCAGACTGATTCGGACCGGAATCTCTGGCTGGGTCTTGCTTTCGAAGTCCAGCGTAGGCCCCATGAAAGACGTGTGCATCAATTCATTGGTGGTTGTCAGATCAAAGACCGCGATCTCGCCGCGAATCGCTTTCTGGAATTGCTGCTGAGGGATCAGGGCGAGTATCGGGCCGTACATCGAAACGACAGCGACCCGTTTTCCGTCGCCACTGAATGCGAATTGGAAGGCAATCCCGTAGCAGTTGCCGAGTGTGACCCGTTTCCCGCTCTCAAGGTGCCTGGCATAAATCACTGAGTCACACGCAAGATTGCCGGTGCAGTCCGCATAGACGAGTTGCTTTTGGTCCGGGGAGAACGTCGGCGCCATCGCATGATTGGGCGTTGGGAATTCATAACGAACGTCGCCACCGGGGGCCGATAGCACTCGAATCTTTTTGAACTCGGCAACGGCGCGCAGGCTTCCGTCCGGACTCAGGCCGCGTTGCGGCGTCTCTGCGTCGACTTCAAAGCGTAGGGCTCGGCTCGGGTCATAGCGAAAATCGGGTCCTGACTCTTGTGCGATCGACGTTGAACAAGGCAGTGAACCTAGAATCAGGAAGGTTACGAGGCGGAGATCAAGTTGCCGGATTTTGAATCTGCTCATGGGGAGGTCTGACGTTGAGGAGAGTTGTCTGGGCCGTCAAGACTACCCGTCACGGCGACGAAAGGTTGCAGCGATCGGGGCAGAATTCAAGAACGATTTCGCCGAATGTCTTTATCGCTACAGTAACGCTTCGATCTTTTGGATCGTCGCCGAGAGCTCGTGTTCGGTGGTGATCAATCGGGTGGCAGCTTCGACGTGCTTCCCTGCGGTGCCCGGCGAAGTAGCGAAATCGAGAATCGCATCGGCGATCGAGGCAGGTTCGGCTGGATTCGCCCAAAAGACTGTCGGCTCTTGGGCTTCCAGCTCGATGGTGCCCCCGGCTCGAGTAGCGATGACCGGGACGCCAAGCGCCATGGCTTCAAGCACGACGTTCGGCATGCCTTCAAATCGCGACGGCAGGACGACGGCGTGTGCCGACGCGATTTCGCCTGCCGCGTTTTGCATTGCTCCCACGAATTCAATCGTCTCGTCCAGACCCAACGATTTGGTCTGATTCTCGAGTGCGCCGCGTAAGGGACCGTCGCCGATCAAACGCAGACGAGGCGCCGGGCGCTCGGTCGGCCAGCGATCAAGCACCAAAGGAAGGGCTTCAATAAGATCCGCGTGACCCTTTTCGGGCGTCATTCGGCCGATGCAGACCACGTGCGTTTGGTCGTCCGGTTTGCTTGCTCCCAATGCGTCATTGCGTAGCGACTGCATATCAACGGGGTTGCGAATCACGGTGACCGCACCGTGTGGAAGCCCGTAGTAAGACTGAGCTGAATCGGCCGCTTGCTGACTGACGGCAACAACAGCGTTCGATGCACGATAGGCATTTGCAAGTCGTTTTCGTTTGAGCGCGACGAATCGTGTTTCAACGAGAGGCAGCGCGAGATGCGGCGGGCTAACGATGGTTGAGACTCGTCGGACGGACGCTTTCGCTGCCACCATTGTCATGTGGAAGGTGCGATCGTAGATCGTCTCGATACGATTCTCTTGAACAATGTGGCGAACGAAGGCGGCTTGTCGTCTTAGTTCGCGACCCGGGAAGTAAATGCCGCGCGGTGTCTGACACTCTTCGTACGAATGAACGGTGACATCCGACGGGACACTCTCGAGAAACTCACCGGTGCGCTCGGTCAAGTAGAGATGCGGTTGAAACTGATCTCGGTTGAGGTGTTGAGTGAGCAACAGGACTTGGCGCTCACTGCCACCACCGCGAAGGGAACTGACCATCAACAGTACGCGTTTCGGATCAGACAGCCTTCCGCTCCACCTTGTTGCGTTGGTAATCGCCTCGGCTGAAATACTTCTCCAGCCAAACATAAGCGACAATAAAGAAGTACCGACTGCCCATCTCTTTGATCTTGAGCTTGGCGATGCCGGTGCGGCGATTTCGCCACGTAATCGGAATGGTGGTCCAAGAATAGCCGCGGATGATCGCTTTCAGCGGTAACTCGACGGTCAGATTGAAATGCGGTGAGAGAAAGGGACGACATCCATCGAGTGTTTCGGTCCGGTAAGCCTTAAACGCGTTGGTCGTATCGTTCAAGGAAATTCGAAAGAGACAGCGGATGAACAAATTCGCGAGGCGATTGAGTCGAAGTTTGAACCACGGGTAGTCGATGACACCACCGCCCTTTACGAATCGGCTCCCGAAGACACAGTCCCAACCTTCATTGAGTAAGCGCCAGTAGCGGACGACATCGCGACAGTCGTCGGACTCATCGGCCATCATGATCACGACGGCGTCACCGCGCGCGGAATCGATTCCATGAATCACAGCGCGACCGAACCCGTTCGCGCCTGTGTTTTGTAACGGCCGAAGGTTCGACATGCTCTCGGCTAACTCTTTGAGTTTATCAAAGGTGCTGTCCGAACTTCCGTCATCGACCACGACGATTTCGTGCGGGACATCGTTGAGACGTAATTCCAAATGCAGGTGTTCGACGGTCGAGACAATACAATCCTGCTCGTCTCGGGCCGGGATCACAACCGACAAGAAGTGGAGAGAGTCACCTCGCTCCGATGGAACGTCCGCAGCTTCATTTTCAGCAGGAGGGATCAGAGTCTGTGCCATCGAGATGCGAACGCCGTATCATCGGGAAAGCTCAATCCAGTCCGAACGTTGTTCGGCGAAAGCCGCGATTTCCTCGAGAATCCGTTCGACGGAAATCTGAGGCCGCCAGCCTAGCATGCTTTGCGCTCGGCGATTGTCGAGCACAATCCAGGGGACGTCAAATGGCCGTTCGGTTTCGATCGAACGGACCACATTTTCATCCCAACGTGCGGAGCACCACTGGCTTAGTTGGGCAAGGGAAGTCGCGGATGAATGGCCACCCGATAGGTTGAGTACCGGAGGAGTGGTCGGGAGATCGCCGGTCAGCTGTAACGCCACGGCTTCGGCAAGATCGTGCGGATGAAGGCAATCGCGAACCTGAAGCCCGCGGCCACCGAACCCGATGTATTCGAGCGGTCGTTGCTCGCGCCAGCTGTGCAGCCAGAAAGAAAAAATCCCTTGGTCTGATTTCCCAAACTGTCCGGCACCGGCGAGCACGCCGCAGCGGTTGACCCAAACGGGAAAGTCGAACGCGTGGGCGTACTCCAGTGCGAGTTGCTCCGAGGCCAGTTTCGTTGCCCCGTAAAGCGAGACGGGCGCCTTGGTGGGAAAATCCTCCGTTACTCCGTGGTGTGAATACGCGGCATCCTCGTTCGCGAGCACGAAGGCGTTGTTCTGTTCCTTCAACTCGAGTCCCCGCAACGCTTGAATCGAGTACACGCGGCTCGAGCTGAGCAACACGAAGCCGGCTTGCCAACGCTTGCAGCATTCGAGTGTGTTGATCGTCCCGATCAGATTGTTTTCAACCAATCGTCGGCTCGAGTCGGTCCCGGTACCCGCAAGCACGCTTGGATTTGCGGCGGCGTCGATGACGTGATCAAAGCGGCCAAGTGATTCGAGATCACTCGGCGAACGGATATCCCCGTGGACGACTTGGATGCCCTTTTCGAGTAGGTTCGATCGATTCTCCCAGCTTCCCGATCGCGAGAAGTTGTCGATGCCACAGATCTCGACGGACGGGAATCGCGCGTCTTGTGAGAGATAGTGAGCGAGCCGCGAGCCGACGAATCCGCAGATGCCGGTGATCAGGATTTTCATCGGGAACCGTTTCCGGACAGTCTCAGGTCGACCCAAACCAGGCGGTGATCGCTCGCTTGGATCCAACGGCTTTGAGGTACCGATGAAGAGGAAGGCCAAAAGACTCCCGCGTCCGTCGGATTCAGTGATCGACTTGGCAAAACATAGTCGACTCGCATGAAACCATTGCGACCGAAGTCAGCTGTCTTGCCACGGAGTTCGCCGGAGCCCCGGTGCTTGCGCACGCGCGCAGCCGCGTCGGCTTCGGAACAGCGAGGAGTGATCTCGGCGACCCGTGGGTGAGCGATGAGTTTGCGAATCGATTCGCGGCGACCGCTGCCGTCGTTCGGATCGGCGTTGAGGTCTCCCATCACGACAAAGTCAGCCGACTGGCTGAGGCCGCCGGTGCCGCCGCGGTCATCGATCAGCCAATCGGTACTGCCGGGGGCATTGGCGAGGTAGTGATTCCAAAACTCGACCTCATCGTGATTCCGGCAACCGTTGCGATCTTCTTTGCCGTCGAAGACCGGGGGCGTCGGGTGACTGGCCAGAATGTGGATCACTCGATCACCAACAAGGATCGGGACGTCAAGATGATTCTTGCTGCTCAGCCGCAACGCCGACCAAATGGGTTGCTTGTAGTACTCTTCGCCGGAAGGATACTCCGGCTGGAGAGCACCGGGCATCTCTTTCCACTTCAGCTCTTGAAACGTGCGGATCGCATCGCGGTCGATCGGAAAGCGACTGTAGACTGTCATCGCGTACTGGCCAGGATAGACACCGTAACCGAAGGCATCGTTCGCCGAAGACAGCTTGCCGTCTTGGTTGAGGTCGAAGGTGGAATCGATGCCGGTGTTGCTCGGCGCGCTGTAGAGATGTTTGAACTCGAGCGGTTGCAAATCCGGGGACTCGGATACTTGAGCGATCCCAAAGTAGTTTTCGTTGAGCAAACGCGCCGGCGCGCTGTCGGACTCATAATCCAATTCGTTGACGAGCAGGATGTCGGGCCGGATCGTTTGAATGATGGCGGCCAGTTTCTTCGCTTGGGCGTCTTCCCGATCGACGAGTCGCTTTCGGATTTCGCCCGCGCTCTTTCCATACAGGGAGACGTTGAACGTTGCGACGCGGATGGACCTTGGGGCTTGGCCGCGAGCCGAGGGGATAAGGCCGATCGTCGCGAGCATTAGTAGCGCGATTCCGAGGGACGATTGAGTTGCGTACATTGAAGTGTTCGAGTTCAATTCGCGCCGGGCGTTCGCGAAGTGCCAAAAAGGAAGGAAATCGAGTCATGGACCCCGACAACGTGCCCATCACCGAGGCTCATCGTAGTTTGGGTGCGATCGCGGTCGAGGGAAAGACTCAGTTCGCGGTTTGGGCCGCTGAAGCCGAACAAGTGCTGTTGGAAATCGCGGGCGAGCGTGTGGCGATGAAGAAGCACTTGTCGGGATATCACACGGCCGAGGTCACGGGCGTTGAGCCGGGCTCGCGGTACTTTTTTCGAGTCGATGACGGGCCGCCGCGTCCCGATCCGGCGTCGCGATTTCAGCCGGATGGAGTACACCGAGCCAGTCAGGTGGTGTCATCGGATTTTGAATGGTCGTCGTGGAGTCCGCCCAAACTCCAAGAGTCCGTGATCTATGAGCTGCACATCGGTGCCTTCACGGCCGACGGAACCTTCGAGGCGGCCGCCCGACGGTTACCCGAGCTGGTGGAATTGGGAATCACCGCGGTCGAATTGATGCCGGTCGCGGCATGTGCCGGTCGGTGGAACTGGGGCTACGACGGTGTCGGCCTGTTCGCACCCTCGAGCGCGTACGGCGCGCCCGACGACTTTCGCCGTTTTGTCGACACCGCACATCGGCTCGGCATCGCTGTGATCTTAGACGTCGTTTACAACCACCTTGGACCTGAAGGCAACTATCTTCACGACTATGGCCCCTACCTTTCGCCGCGTCACAAGACGGTCTGGGGCGACGCCCCCAATTTTGACGATGCCCGCCACGGTGACGCGGTCCGGCGATGGTTCATTGCCAACGCCATTCATTGGCTCGACGAGTACCGATTAGATGGCTTGAGAGTCGATGCCATTCATTGCATGGAAGATGATCGCGACCCGCACATTGCGGTGGAGTTATCCGATGCGGTTCGTCGCTGGGAACGTGAGGCCGGGAGACAGGTTTGGCTGATCGCGGAGTCGAATGTGTACGACCCCGAAATGACGGTCCCGACGACTCAGTGCGGCGTCGGGTTCGACGCGATGTGGGCGGACGATTTTCTTCATGGCACGTTCTCAGTCGTGAGGCCCGGCGAACAACTCTGCCATCGTCGGTATCAAGACGACGACCTTCGCCGAGTCCTCGAGCAGGGATATGTGTATGAAGGAACGTTGCGGCAGGATCGCCAGCGGACCCAACGACAAGAGCGAGTGGAGATGGATCGATTGATCTATTCGATCCAGAATCATGACGTGATCGGCAACCATCCACTCGGCGTTCGGTTTCACCAATTGACGTCGCGAGAGGCGCATCGGGCGGCCGCCGCGCTTTTGATTTTGGCGCCCGCGATCCCCATGCTGTTTATGGGCGAAGAGTTTGCCTGCGAACAACCTTTTCGGTTTTTCGTCGACTTTTCAGACCCATTGATGCGTCAGTCGGTGGTCGATGGCCGTCGCCGAGAATACCCGCAGCATGATTGGGAAGCGGGAGTCTTGCCGACCGATCCGGCGGCGTTCGAATCCGCGAAGATTGGCACCCGCGAAGACGGTGATGCGGACACTTGGCGTTGGTATCGGGATCTCATTCGGCTGCGAAAAAGACTCTTCCAAGGTGATCTTCTGATTGATCGTCGCACATTGGATGTTTGTGTGGACGTCGAACAAGGTGTCTTCGCGTGGATTTATCGCGGCGACGAGACGGCGATTACCGTCGCCGTGCGACTGGTTCCGCAGCCACAGGTCGAAGCTGCCGAACCGCTGGAACTGTCGAGACTCATCAGCATTGGCACGATCACTCAGAAGCTCTTGGACTCCGCTGGCGTCGGTGCAGGTTCATTGGTTTCCGAGCCGAACCGGACCACACTCGGGCCCAATCATGCCGTCGTCTACCAGCACTCAGTGGGTTGATCCCGCTCGGGTCAAAAATCGACTCGAATGCGATTTTCCGGCTGAGGCATCCAGGGACGCGAGGCAGGATGTTCCGCGGTGATCGCTTGCACTTCGATCAACCATCGGTCGCCCGTTTGGATTTCAACGTTCAGGCTCTCGCGTTCGATGGCCAACTCGGTCGTAAACCGGTCACCGACTTTCGCTGACGCCACATACCACGTTGGGTTCCAATGAGTGTGACCATCGATGGAATCGTGGGTGCGGCCGTCACGCGTGAATTGCAATTCGAATGCCGTAAACAGGTCGCGATCGACATCGAGTTGGAGAAGTAGGCGGTCGGAGCTACGCAGATCGGCGTCGCGGGTACCGAGCGAGTCGGACGGAGCGTGAGGTTCCCCAAACAGCGCCGTTTGAGTCTCGGTCGCAAAGTAAATGAATTGTGCGTCGTAAGCGACGCGAACCCGAATCGGAGACATGGATTGCGTTTGTGCCGGTACGCTCCAAAGTGCTTCGTCGAGCTTGCCATCGAGGAGCGGTCGAACCGCTGTCTGCGTCGCGCGGACGACTTGCGGCGACTGAGGTCGAATCAGGTTCGACCATCTGCCCCCGCGTGCGGAAACACGTCGAAGGTCGGCGTTGCCCATCGGCGAGCTGAGTTGATCGGCGGATTCCGGCGACGACTCGGCCTCCCGTTTCTGGTGCAGCGAATCTTCAACCATCAGACGGACGGGGTGCATTTGCCACGCAAGGTCGAGTTCGACAGGGGCTTCGTTTGCTGCTGCCGGAGTCGGTTGCGAGACGTTCGACGGGTCGATCGGTGAGGACGCTGAGGCTTGGACGACGGCGTTGTCCTGTGGCGTTTGGAACGGAGAAAGGATCGCCGCGTGGGAGGCTTGGGCAATCGGGAGTAACTGACCATCGACTTCTTTTGATGGCGGAGCCGGTTGCGTTTGTGCGGTCGAGGAAAAGCGCTGTTCGAGCTGTCTCCATTCGGTGCTCGCCTGACGTGCCTCATTTCGTACGGACGCAAGAGCGCCGGCGGAAGAAGCGGCGAAGCGATCCGCGAACAAGTCCCAAACCGTTTGTTCGGAAAACGTGCCGTGACTCCGCGCGAGTATCAAGCACGCCGACCGAAACCGGTCGGGGCGATCGGTCTGACGAAGCATCTGATCGATCGAGTCGCCAACCGTTGTTGAGTCTTGTGATCGGTCGACCAATTCACCAATGGCGGTTTGTTGTTTTAGTCTCGCTTGCGCGATTTGTAGCAACCGACGACTGGCTTTTGCACGTCTCGCTGGCAAGCGATGCCCTTGTGAAAGTCGCACGCCGGCAGTGAGGGTCCCGCCGCCGCCACGAGAATCACCCGTGGCATAACGGGTTTTGGCGGAGGCTTGTTGGTGATTGGGATCGAAGGCTCGGCGAAGGTCCATTCCGCTCAGCATCCAAGCGTCGAGCGCAAAGTCGCCCGCCAATGCACCGCAGTCGGGTAACAACGCCCCGCGATGCAGCACGGAATCGCCGCGACGTTCGGCGGAGAATTCAACGACCTTTTGTGTCCCGAGGTTGACTGCGTGTGAGAGGAGTCGGCTTCGAACTTCGGCTGGCAATTGCGCATCGAGCGCCAGGACAGGGGGCCGGTGAATCTCGATCCAGTCACTCAACGTTTGCGTCAGGCCGCCCCTTTCATTGTCATCGACGAAATCGAGCGACGTTGCGCCCAGTCGCATGGCTGCTTGGGAGAGCGCTTTCGTTGACGGTGCGTGTGGTTGGGCAACGACGATGCCTGTTCGCAACCGTTTCTCAAGTGCTTCGCGACCGATCAGCGACCATGGGATGCGGTCGGAGTTCGCGGCGATGAACAACAACGATGTTGCAGCCTCGCGTTCGCGGGTCGGTAGCCAGGTTTCGCCGCCATCAGTGGAGCGAAGAATTTGCCCGTGATCACCCGCCATCAACCATGTCCCGTCTCGTAGGTTGCATGAAGCACGGAGCGTCGCGTTGATGCCCGTGGCTCGCGCGAGAGCCAGCGAGCGGTTCGCGCCGGGTCTCGCTCGTTCGGGGGAAACGTCTGATGGGCCGTCTCCCAGGATTGGTTCCCATTTTCGTCCGCCATCGCGGGAACGAAATTGCTTTGCCCCCGAAACGGGATCACGATCGCCGGAAGCGACGAGAACCGTTTTGCCGCTCGTCCGCTTGGCATCCACCAAGGTGAGACGTGGAAGTTCCTTGTCGTCACCGTGTCGCCAGCTTTCACCTCCATCATTGCTGATCAGCACCACACCACGGCTGATTCCGGTGACGCAATCGAACCCTCCGCCAACGATCACGGCGTATCGGTCGTTGAGGACGATCGTATCCATCAACATACAATCGACATCGCATGAACGGGTTTCCCACGACTGGCCGCTATCGAGGCTTCGCAGGATCGAGCCGTGGTCGCCTGCGGCAATGACGAGCGAAGTGGCTCCACCGTCGATGGCGCGCAGGGTTGCCGATTCCCGCAACGTTTCGCTGTCGCAGTACGCCGGAGACTGGAGCGCATCGAGTGCCGTATCCCGCTGTCGCGAGGAACTCATCGGGATCGCACGCATTTTTGGCAATTGGCGGAGCTCCTGCCCCACGGCCGAGGACGCGGCAGCGAGCAGGCACACGATGACCATCAAAATCCGATTCACGAGTCGACCCATCCTTTGACCAAAGCAGCCGCCAGCGTGAGGGCTAGCCAACCGAGCAAGAAGTTCGCGAGCACATACGCGGTGGAGGTGCCCCACTTTCCGGCACTGGCCATCGCCGCCGATTCAGCCGAAAAGGTAGAAAACGTCGTCAGTGATCCGAGAAAGCCGACACGTATCGCGAGCACACAACGGGCCGCGAAGTTCGATTCAAAGTCGCCAAGGGCAGTCAGTCCACCCAAGAGGCAGCAGCCCAGTACATTGACCGCCGTGGTGCCCAGCGCGCTGGAGCCACCGGGCAACGCTGCGGCTGCAAGTGTGACGCCGTATCGGCAGACTGCGCCGGTCGCGCCGCCTACCGCGATTGCTGCCAAATTGAACCAACTACTCATCTGCCGCGGACGTTTTATCCATTGCCTAAGTTTCGGCCCCCACTTACGTTAGCACTAAGGGTCTGAACTTCTCCCCGCCGCCACAATGGCAGTTTTTTGTTGCGTCCTCAGCCCCGATTTCTCCCTGACCTTCCGTTCTCACTTGATTCCCAAACGACGATGAGTACCGCAAACGCCGACACCCAAAACCACGTGATGACCGGAGCCGATATCCTTGTCAAATCGTTGGTAGACCACGGTGTCGACGTCCTTTTCGCGTATCCCGGTGGGGCCAGCATGCCGTTGCACCAAGCGCTGACGCGCTACGGTGACTCGATCCGAACGATCTTGCCGCGGCATGAACAGGGCGGCGCATTTGCGGCACAGGGCTATGCCAGGTCGACCGGTCGGGTGGGTGTCGTGATGGCAACCAGTGGCCCCGGTGCGACCAACTTGGTGACGGCAATCGCCGACGCCAAGCTTGATAGCATTCCCATGGTCTGCATTATCGCACGGGTCGGAACTTGCGCGGTAATGCAGACCATGGG